>DATLAK010000074.1 GCA_035527535.1 Armatimonadota bacterium | reverse complement strand
TCGCAACGATCTCCCGTGTGGGATTGACGTACGTGACCTCGCGCTGAACGCTCGTCGTCAGATTGGCCAGGGTGGCAACGATGGTGACCACGTTCTGCCCTTCAACCAGGCGCGCGCGCCCACGGAACGTGCCCTTCCGGCCGACGCGCACGCGCTCGCCGTTGACGGCGACGGCGACGCCATCCTCGGTACGCCCGCGCACCGGGGCCAGCGCCATGGAGGTGGAGGTGCCGGCTGCCGGCTCCATCACCTCCAGCAGCGGCCCGGTGATGTCTCCCACCTCCTGCCAGCTCTGCTTTTCCGCCTCCGACATGCCCCGGAGGTCGAAACCACGCCGGCTGACGACGGCGCACCCGCCTGATTGCACATCGCGGGTGGCGCCGCTATCGCTGCCGCTGATCTCGACCTCGCCGCGGTAAACCTGCAGTTGCGTGGTGCCGTCGGGCGCGACCTTGACGTTGAACATCGTGCCGCGCACGGCGGCGACGATGGTCGGGGTTTCCACCTCGAACTTGGAGCCCGGCTCGAGCGCGCCACGGACGCGGATCCAGATCTCGCCGAGGTTGAGGCGAAACGACGAGCGGCGGGTATGCTTGGCCTTATTGAGCCGGCAGCGCTGGATGACGAATTCGCTGTCCGGCCCCAGCTCGACGCGGGAGCCGTCGGCCCAGTGCAGGCCGACGCGGGCGCCGGCGCCGGTGCGAATGCGCTCCCCCGCGCGCACCAACATGCCGATCTCCGCCGGGCGCGAGTCCCCCCCGCGCACCACCTGCACCGTCCCCGCGCGCTCATCCACCACCGCCAGCATCTCCACCACTACCACCGTCTGCGCCACTACTATCAGCATCAACAGCAGCAGCACGAAAGCGACGATGAGGATGACGGCGGATCTGTACATGCCAAGCCTAGTCGCCGCCCGGCGATGGGGCGACCCCCTCCGGTTCTTCTCCTACCCGGCTCACGGGCAGCACAAACGAGAATTCCGAGCCCTTGCCCGGGCCGTCGCTGCGCGCCCAGACGCGCCCGCCGTGAGCTTCCACCAGCCCCTTGGTGAGATAGAGCCCCAGGCCGGTGCCGCGGATGCGTTTGGAGGCATCGCTCTCGATGCGCTGATAGCGCTGGAACAGCAGCCCCATCTGCGCCTCGGTCATCCCCAGCCCCTCGTCCGCCACCGATATCAGCACCCGGCCGTCGTCCTGCGGCCGGCCGCTGATGCGGACCTGACCACCTCCGGGGGAGTACTTGATGGCGTTGGAGATGATGTTGGTCAAGACCTGCTCGATGCGGTCGGCGTCGGCGTCGATGACAGGGAAGGCGGGCGGGAAATCCACCTCGAAACTATGCTCAGCCGCGGTGGCCGCGTTCAGCTTCACCATTCGCTCCACCATCGCCGGCATGTCCACCCGCCCCCAGTTCATGGGCAGTGCCCGCCCCGCCTCGATGCGGGAGGCGTCGAGCAGCTCGTTGATCATGCTCAACAGCCGGTGGCATTCGGTCTCGATGATCTCGAGGAACTCCGCCCGCGTCTCGGCGTCGAAGTGCCCCTCGGCGTCGGCGCGCAAGGTCTGCGCGAACCCCTGGATGGAGGTCAAGGGGGTGCGCAGCTCGTGCGACACCAGGGACACGAACTCCGTCTTCATGTCCGACAGCTCCTGCAGCAAGGTGACGTCGCTGAGCACCGTCACCACTCCCACCGACCGCCCCTGGTCGCCGGCGATGACATCGGCGCTCGCGCTCAGCACCAGCCGCTTCGGCTCCTCGATCACCACTTGCCCGCTCGCGAGACGCCCGGGCTCGGCGCGCGCGGCCTCGATCACCTCCTGCAGGCCCGCGATCGCGAAATGCCGCGCCAAGGGCTGCCCCTCGACCTCGCGCCGGCCCACTCTGAACATGCGCTGCGCCGCCGGGTTGACATAGAGGACGCGCCCCTGCATGTCGGTCATGATGACCCCGTCCGCCATGTTCTCCAGCAGCGCCTCTACCCGGTCCTTCTCCAGGCGGAGCTGCGAGTTAGCGCGCACCAGCTCGCGGTCGGCGAGCTCGATCTTGCCCTCGAGCTTCTCGTAGAGCTCGACGTTTTCCAGCGCCACCGCCGCCTCCTGCGACAGCGCGTTGAGCAACTCCAGATCGCGCTCCCCGAAGGGCTCCCGGCTGGGCTCGCGCACCACCTGGACGACGCCCATCACCCGGTCGTGCTGCCGCAGGGGGATCAAGGCAACCGGTCCCACCATGAAGTCCGCCGCCCGCGCCACCTCGCGCGAGAGGACGAGATCGCCGCTCGCATCCGCCACCAGCGGTACCCCCTCGCGCCCCACCCGCCCCAGCGCTCCCGCGCCCAGGGGCACTCGCGCCGTGCGCTCGCTGCCCACCAGCACCAGCTCGTCGGCATCGGCGTCGAGCAAGTAGATGTCGGTCCGGCGCGCGCCTGCAAGCTGGGTTATCTCCTCGCGGACGGCGTCCAGCACCGGCCGGCGAGAGGTGCTGGCGGCGATCATGCGCGTCGCCAGCGCCAAGGCGCCGAGGCTCGACTCCAGGCGAATCTTCTCCCGGTCGCTCGCGCGGTGGCCGTGCGCGGCAACCACCAGTCCAACCATCGCTGCTGTGAGCGCGGGGGTTACCGCATTCGTCCACAGCCCCGCCGTCCGGAACAGGTAGGCGCTCACCGCGACCACTCCCAGGCCCGTCGCCGCCCCCGCGATCATGGCTCCCCCGGGGCGCAGGCGCGGCAGCGCCAGCCCCAGCGCGATCGCGATCCCCAGCGCCACTAGGGCGTTGCCGAGGCTCCCCAGCGGACGGATGAAGTCCCCGCTCAGGATGGTACGCAGGACGTGCGCGTTGATCTCCACCCCCGGGCACGCCGGCGCCAGCGGCGTCGGTCGCGTGTCGGACAGCCCCGTGGCGCTGAAGCCGACGAAGACGACCCGGTTGCGGAAGAGCTCCAACGGTACCTTGCCCTCCAGCACGTCGGCATAGCGTACCACCGGGAAATGCCGATAGCCGCCCCCGTAAGAGATAAGCATTTCGCGCGCACGGTTGAGGGGAAGCGACCGGTCTCGCAGGCGTAGATCGCGCCCGCCGGACGAGAAGCGCGGCTCGCTCGGCGCGTCCAGAAGGTCGGCGGCAACTCGCAGCATCAGGGAGGGGAAAGGCTGACCCGCGTGCTCCACTACCATCGGCGCGCCGCGCACGACGCCGTCGCGCTCGGGGAAGACATTGACCGCGCCCAACCCCGCGGCGGCGGAGGCGATCTGCGCCGGCGGCGCGCGCAGCTCCGACATGCGCACGCCGTAACGCCCCACCCGCAGCGGCCGCCTACCCTCCACGAAGCACACGGCGAGATAGACATTCCGCGCCGCGCGCAGCGCCCGCGCGAACTCCTCCGACCCCGCCCGGGGCTGGCCGAAGAACAGCAGGTCGAACACGATCGCCCGGGGGTGGCCCTCGGTCAGGCGGCGGACGAGCTGCGCATGATGGGACATCGGCCACGGCCATGGTCCCAGGCGCTCCGGGTCGAGGCACGCGTCGTCCACCATCACGATGATGATGTCGTGCTGCGGGTCGTCGGAGGTGCGGGCGGCTAGCTGGAGGTCGTATGCCCGCCATTCGAGGCCGCTCAAGGCGCCGCGCAGGGAGAGCGCCGCCATCGCCAGACCGATACCGAACGCCCACGCCAGAGCTGACCGATGTGTGGCCGACCGTGGCATCATTTGCTTCCGCCGCGGCTGCGGGGCCGTCCGCTCGTGGGCGGCCCCGCCCCCATCCGCCTACCCGGCCGCCGCGAGGTTACGAACGATGTCCCCGCGGGTGACGATGCCGACGACACGCTCGCCATCGGTTATCACCACGCGGTTGATGTTGCGCTCGGTCATCAGCGTCGCCAATTGCTCCAGCGACGCGCTGGGCGACGCCGTGATCACTTTCTCGGTCATGATGTCGGCCGCGGTCGCCGCCAGCATCTTGCGCACTTCCCGCTCGTAGTGCGCCGGGTTCTCCAGGAATATTATCCCCTCGAGGAATGGGATGTAACGCGGAAAATGCGGCCGCGCCGCCCGCACCACCAGGTCCGCCTCGCTGACGATGCCTTGCAGCTTTCCCTCGGCGTCAACCACCGGCGCGCCCCCGATGTGGTGCGCCGACAGCAGCTTGGCGATCTCCGACACCGGCGTGTCCGGGGCAACGGTGACGACGTCCTTGGTCATCAGCTCGCGTGCTTCCATGGTCAACCCTCGCATGCCCGCCGGGGCGCGGTGCCCGGGCCGCTGCCCCGTCTCCGCACTCCATCATTGGGCGCGACTTCGGTGAAGTCCTTGTGCTGAACGAAGTGGCTAGGGCCGACGAGTCGGCCCGCCACGGCGGCCCATCGGGCCTAGCCGCCGAAGAGGCGCTTATCTCGCGCCCATTCATCGTTGACCCGCGCAGGCGGCTATCTTCCCTCGCCCTCGCGGAAGAGCTCGCGGGTGGTGTGATGGTCGGGCTTGATCTGCAGGCGATTGCGGACGAAGGCCACGCTTTCCACCTTGCCCGCTACGCCCGCCGCAGCCGCGCGCAGCTCGGCGGTGGCTACAGCGCCGTCGAGGAAAACGACGCCGTTGACATACTTCACGGACAGATCGAGCCCGGCAGTGGTCTCGTCCTCGTCCAGCGCCTTGCGGACTTCGTGTTCGACATGTCCGGCCTCGGTCATGGTTCCCTCCGGTCGCCCCCCCGGCGTTGGCTGGTATCCGATCGGCCACATTATAGCCCATAACCCCGGCCTGCACAACGACCCTCAGCTCCCTCAGCGCTTCGCCTTGACGCTGCTTGTGAGCGGCGGCTATACTGGCCCCCGGTGATGTGATGAAACGTGCGACCCTGATTCACAGCCCCAAGCTCTCCGGTTACAGCATAGGCGCCGGCCACCCCCTGCGCCCCGAGCGCCTCGAGCTGACCTTCGATTTGCTTCAGGCATACGGAGTCGTGCCCTCTCCCCCCGACATCAATTGGGACGAGCCGAGCCTGCCCGACAAGCGCGACCTGCTGACGGTACACTCGAACGAATACATCGAGGTCGTCCGCGCGCTGGGGGAAGGGAAGCGCGTTGATCTGCCGCGGCGTTACGGTCTCGACACCCCGGACAACCCGCTCTTCCCCGGGATGTACGAAGCCTCGGCGCTGTGCGTCGGCGGCTCGCTGCTGGCCGCAGACCTCGTGCTCGACGGCAAGAGCGCGGTGGCGTTCAATATCGGCGGGGGGCTGCATCACGCCCATCGCAACCGCGCCGCGGGATTCTGCGTGTTCAACGATCCCGCCATCGCCATCGCTCATGTCCTCGAGCGCACCGACGGCGACGCCAGAGTCGCCTACCTTGACATAGACGCCCACCACGGCGACGGCGTGCAGGAGGCGTTCTACGACTCCAACCGCGTGCTGACCATCTCGCTGCACGAGACGGGGCGCTACCTGTTCCCGCATACGGGAGAGGTGGAGGAGATGGGAGCGCAGGAGGGTGTGGGCTGCTCGGTCAATGTGCCGCTGGCGCCGTACACCGACGACGAGACCTACACCTGGGCCGTCCGCGAAATCGTGCCGCCGCTGGTGGCCGCCTTCGCCCCCGACTTCGTGGTGAGCCAGCTCGGCGCGGATTCGCACTATCGCGACCCGCTGACGCATCTCGCGCTCACCACCCGCGGCTTCACCGAAGTGGTGGCGATGATCCGCGACCTGCCGGGCAAATGGATCGCGGTTGGCGGCGGCGGATATGACCTGCAGGTGGTGCCGCGCGCGTGGAGCCTGGCGTTCGGGGTCATGGCCGGCGTGGAGTTGCCTGATGAGATCCCGGCTGCGCTGGCCGCGCGCTATCCCGACAGCGACGGCCGCCTGCACGACACCGACGTTCCGCAGTTCGAGGACGACCTTCGCGCCGAGGTCAGAGCCATGGCCGAGGACTCGGTGGCCCAGGTCAAGCGCCTTATCTTCCCCCGGCATGGGCTTTAGGTCTCCCCCACCCCCTGCGGTCTTCGTTCGCGCTTCTCTCGCCGCCGCCACCTGCGGCCCAGGGGCACCCGCGTTTCTGTCCGCCCGGCGCAAACCGCGGCGGGGATAACCCTCGGCGGCGGCGAAATGAGCAGGCGGGACTGAGGGATGGACGCGCGGACGCTGCGAGTTCTGGAGTTTGACCGCATCCGGGAGATGATAGCCGGGCACGCCGCCTCGGCGCTGGGGAAGGAACGCGCCCGGGCGCTGCAGCCGGCGACGCGGTTGGAGGTCGCCCGCACCTGGCAGCAGGAGACGACCGAGGCGCGCGCCCTGGCCGAGAGCGACGGTTCGCCGCCGCTGGGGGGCGTGCGCGATGTCCGCGAGGCGCTGCGCGGTGCCGCCAAGTCCCAGGTGCTGGAACCGGGGGTGCTCCTCGACATCGCGGGCACCGCCTTCGCGGCGCGGCGGCTGCGAGCTCACTTGCTGGGGCGCGAGGCGGCAGCGCCCGCGCTTGCCGCCCACGCGCGTGCCCTTGGCGACTTCCGGAGCCTGGAGGACGAGATCGGGCGCTGCATAGACTCTCGCGCCGAGGTGCGCGATGACGCCAGTGACGAGCTGGCGCGCCTGCGCCAGCGGGCGCGTTCCCTGCGCGCGACGCTGGAGCAGCGCCTGCAGCGCATGCTGCGCAGCCCCCAGTACCAGCGCATGATCCAAGACCCGCTGATGACGACGCGCTCCGGCCGTTACTGCATTCCCGTCCGCAGCGAGTTCCGCAGCGAGTTCCGCGGCATCATCCACGGCACCTCCGCCAGCGGCGCCACCGTCTTCATGGAGCCGCTGGCGCTGGTGGAGCTTGGCAACGACCTCGCCCAGGCGCGCGAGGAAGAGGAACGCGAGCTGCGGCGCATCCTCGCCGGCCTCAGCGCCATGGTGGGAGCGGCCGCGCCCCGACTGGGGGCGACCTTGGAGGTGTTGGGCACGCTCGATCTCATTTTCGCGCGCGCCGCCCTCAGCCAGGCGCAGGGCTGCGTGGAGCCGCAGCTCAACGCCGACAGAGTAGTTGACCTCCTCGCCGCGCGCCACCCCCTGCTCGCCGGGGAGGTGGTGCCGATTGACATCAGCGTCGGCGAGGGCTTCACCGCGCTCGTCATCACCGGCCCCAACACCGGCGGCAAGACGGTGAGCCTCAAGACCGTGGGTCTGCTGACGCTGATGGCGCAGTCCGGGCTGCACGTGCCGGCGAAGCAGGGGAGCCGCCTGGCGGTGTTCGCCCAGGTTTTCGCCGACATCGGCGACGAGCAGAGCATCCAGCAGAGCCTCTCGACCTTCTCCTCGCACATGGCGCAGATCGTCGCCGTCATGCGGCAGGTGCCCGCGGCGGCGAATGCGCTGGTGCTCTTGGATGAGATCGGCGCCGGCACCGACCCGGCGGAGGGCTCGGCGCTGGCCAAGGCGGTGCTGACGGAGCTGCTCGTGCGCGGCGCGCGCACGGTGGTGACCACTCACTATGGGGAGCTCAAGGCGTTCGCCTATGCCCAGCCCGGCATTGAGAACGCCAGCGTCGAGTTCGACCCGGAGACGCTGATGCCCACGTATCACCTGCGCCTCGGTTTGCCCGGCAGCAGCAACGCCTTCGCCATCGCGGGGCGGCTGGGGCTGCCGCCGGACCTCGTCGCCGGCGCCCGCGCCAGACTCGGCCAGACGCAAACGGTGATGGAGGACGCCATCCGGGGCATCGAGGAGGCGCAGCGGCGCCTGCAGGCCGAGCGCGCCGCCGCCGAGCGCGAGCGGCGCGAGATGCAGGGGCTGCGGGAGGACCTGGAGCGCCGCCTGCGCGAGCTGGAATCCAAGCGCCAAGAGGTGCTGCGGGAGGCTCGGCGCGAGGCCTCGCAGGTGCTCAACGAGACGCGCCGGCAGGCGGCTGAGATCATCGAGCGCCTGCAGCAGGAGGCCCGCCGCAAGCCGACGCGCGCCACCGCCGACCGTACCGCGCACACTGCCCAGACCGAGCTTGCCCGCGCCGGCGAGCGGGTCGAGCAGGCCCTGCCCGTCCCTGCGGTACCGCCCACCGCGCCCCCCCTGGCGCCGGAGCCGACACGCCCGGTCACCTCCATCCGCCCCGGCGATGCGGTATTCGTACGCACGGTCGGACAGCGGGGCACGGCGCTGGGCATGGCGGACGAGGAGGGCATGGCGGAGGTGCAGGTGGGGATCCTCAAGCTCCGCGTGCGATTGGAGGACTTGCGGCAGGTCCCGGATGCGCTGGTTGAGCTAACCCCACATCTGGAGAAGGCTCGCGCCGTGCCGCCGGAGATTCACCTGCGGGGGATGCGGGTGGCGGAGGCGCTGGAGGTGTTGGAGAAGTACCTCGACGACGCGGTGCTGGCGGGGCTGAACGAGGTGCGCATCGTGCATGGCATGGGCACCTTCGCGGTGCGCAACGCCGCCCGCGAGCTACTGAGCAAGCATCCCCTGGTGCGCGGCTATCGCCCGGCGCGGCGCGAGGAAGGCGCCGCCGGCGTCACCGTGGCGGAGCTTCTCCCCCCCGGCGCAGACCAGCCCGGATAACTGGCGGCCTTGTCCGAGGACCGGACATTGCCGCGCATTCGCCGGGCCTACGCGCCACCATGCAGGCGGCCCGTTGTGGAATCACCTCCATGGCGGTTGCGCACGACGCAGCAGCGCGACCGTTACGTTCGCCAAGCACGGTTCCGACGGAGGCTTCGCATTCTCTATGGACGTCAAATGCGACTACCAGCGATTGCTCGCGCGCGCCCTCTCGGGCGATGACCAGGAGCAAGCCGGCAACGATGCCGCGGTCCTCGGCCGCCGGCTGGCGGAGAACGAGATCGGCCCCGCGGATGTCGCGCGCATCCACGCCGCGGCCCTGGATAAGCACCTCGCCGGCCAGGCGTCAGATCAGCGCGCCTTGGCCTTGCTGCAGGCGAGCCGGCTGCTCGCCGAGGTCATGCTGTGGCGCGGGCTGTCCGCCGGTTTGCTGCGGCACAAGCAGTGGGCGGACGCGGAGCTGCGCGAGGTGGGGCGCCCGCTTCCGCTTCCCCCTGCGGGGTCGCAGGCGGAGGAGATGCCGCCCTTTCGCCATCCGCTCGCCGAGGCGACCGCGTTCCTCGAGCGCGTCGCGGTCACCGACCCCCTCACCGGCATCTACAACGCTCGCCATTTTCATGTCGCGATCGAGGCGCAGGTGCAGGCGGCCGGAGAGTCGGGGAGCCTGCTGTCGCTGATCCTGCTGGATGTGGACGCCCTCAGTCGTCACAACGAGGTCTATGGGCGGCGCCACGGCGACGAGGTGCTGATTACGATGGCGCGCCTGCTCATGGAGACTACGCGACGCAGCGATTTCGTGGCCCGCTGCGGCGGCGACGAGTTTGCCATCATCCTCCCCCACTGCACCACCCGTCACGCCATCGCCCTGGCCGAGCGTATCCGCGCGGTCGTACAAGAGCACGGTTTTCCCGACTGCCTGACTGCCAGCCTCGGCGTCGCCACCTTCCCGGCGGACGCGGCCAGCGATCGCGAGCTGGTCAACGTCACCCAGCAGGCGTGCTACCTGGCGCAGCGGCTGGGCGGCAATACCGTCTGCACCGCCCTCGTCGCCGAGGCGGAGGGCATCCCGGCGCCGGAGGCCGAGGCCGCATGAATGTACGGGCGCATGGCCATGCGCCCGTACAGGGCTTTCCCCCGCTGCGTCGAACGCTACGCTGTATCGTAGGGGCGGTTCGCGAATGGCTAGGCGGCTAGGTCTGCTCTGCAGACCGCCGTGGCGGGCCGATTCGTCGGCCCTAGCCACGTATGGCCGCGGCGGCGGCGCTGACGAGTCGGAGCCTGGCCGCCCCTGCCGCGGGAGAAGCCTCCGGTGTCACTGCGCGACAAGATCGTATCTCGCGAGCAGGCGGCGCAGATCGCCGCCGACCTGCGCGCGCAGGGCAAGCGCATCGCCTTCACCAACGGCTGCTTCGACCTGCTGCACGCCGGCCACGCGCTGTACCTGGAGCAGGCGCGGGCGCTCGGCGACTTCCTTATCGTCGGCCTCAACAGCGACCGCTCGGTGACCGCGCTCAAGGGGCCGGCGCGCCCCATCGTCAGCGAGACGGAACGCGCTCAGACCCTGGCGGCGCTCGCCAGTGTGGACCTGGTGGTCATCTTCCCCGAGGCGACCTCGGAGGTGCTGGTGCGCCTGCTGCGCCCCGAGGTCTTCGTCAAGGGCGGCGACTACACCAAGGCGACCATGAACCAGGAGGAGAGGAACCTGGTCGAATCCTACGGCGGCGAGGTGCATCTTATCCCGCCGCTGCCCGAGAGCTCCACCACCCGCCTCATCGAACGCATCCTCGCCGCGCACGGGCGGTGAGGGCGGAGCGAGACGATTCGCGGATCACTCAGATTGCGCACAGGAACCCGAACCTAGGGGCGACCGCTTTGGCAGTGGCGACAGGTCAATACAAGCCGGCGCGTCGCGCTTACGGGCTGGGACTCTGAAGGCCGCTGGGGCGCGGGCCGAGGGAGGGTGCGATGCGCAGGTATGCGTGCGTCACATGGATCTCGCTGATCGTTGTCATCGCGGCGGCGGCATTCCTGATTCTTGTTCCCATTGCGCACCTGCGCAGGGAATCCCTGATATTTGAGGGCGGCGAGCGTGCCCGCCGCAAGGATAAGGCGCTGATCGAGCGGCAAGCCCGCCAGCGACCGAGTGACGCGCAGGCCTGGCTGGCGCTGGCCCTGCGCACAAGCTGGGCCGCGACCGATTCCGTGCGGGTGAACGAGGACGCCTTTTCGCGCGTCTTCAAGCTCAGCCCCGAGTGGGCCGCCCCCCACCTGATGCTCGGAGCGATGCTCGCGACTCGGGTGCCGCTCGGCCGCTATGACGAGTTAGCCGGCGTGTACCCGGAACGAGCCGCACTGGCGAGGCCGTGGGCTAAGCCGCTGACGCCTGAGCAGCGCCGCGTCATCGCGAAGGCGCCAGACGCTTTGCGCCAGGCGCGGTCGCTGGACCCCAACAATGCCGCCCCGGACTACCTCCTCGCATACCTGGCGCTGGCGGAGCATCGCGACGGCCACGCGACCGCGTTCCTCAGCGCGGCGCTCACCAAGAACCATTGGGGCTTAGGCCAGCGCGAGGCTCAGATCGCGCTGTATGAGGCGTACGCTCGGGCGTTGCCCGGACTGTCGGCAACGGTAGAGGCCGACTTGATGTCCTACCGGGCGCTTGGCGCCAGCCGAGCCTTCCGCGAACTGGCGTGGTTGCTGACCGCCATGGCGGTCGAGGCGCAGCGGCGGGGAGAAGTCGAGCGCGCCGTGTTCCTGCGGAGGTGCGTGCTGCACCTGGGCCGGCTTCTGATGGCGGAGGGCTACACCGCAACGGACGCGATGCTCGGCTCCGCCCTCTGGAGCATCGGGGCCTCTGACGCGCTGACGCCCGCCGAGCTGGCAGCAGTTGAGGCCAAGCTGGGCCCGTCCGGACCTGACCTGACGGACCGCGAGCGGTCGCGTCGAGCCCGGCTCTTGCGGCGTGCTCGGCAGGCCAAGCTGGAAGTCTATCTGCGCGACCATGGCCGCCCCGACATGGCGGAGGAGATCGCGTCAGCGCGTCCCACGCTGGAGAAGTGGCGCCAGGAGCTGTCTGCGGCGATCAAGCGCGAAAACAGCTTCTTCGTCTGGTATACGGCTTTGGCCCGATTGGCTGATGCACTCACCTTCGTGCTCGCCGCTGGGGGGTGGCTGGCGCTGGGCGGCGTTGCCTACCTGTTCGCATGGGCAACCCGAGCATGGTCGCGCTCAGCGCGCTGGGCGACGCAGATACGGGGGCTGGCGATTGGCTTTGTCCTTGTGGCGGCGGCGTTCCTGGGCGGCGCACTATCGAGCGAGAGGCCGGCGTATCTGCGGGTGATCTCGGAGTCGGACTGGCCGGCGTTCGCGGCGGGAGCGGGCTTGCCACTGTTGGCAGTGATCATGGTCGTAGTCGGGTGGCTGCGGCGCCGCAAGCGCGCACGGGAGCAGCTGCCGGAGTTCTTCGCGCAGTGCACAGGCGCCCTGGCGGTCGTACTGCTCGTCGTGAGCGCCGGGTCGGTGGTCTATGCCAGCGCCTTGTGGCTGCCTTACAGGACCGCGACCACACGCTATATTCAGGAGCGGAAGAAGATCACGTACCAAGGCGAACTCGCCTACCTTGGCCTCGAGCCGCCGACCGCAGCGGTTGAGGGAATCCGCGATGGGCGCGGCGAAGGAACCGCAGGGGGCGGGATTTCGTCGAAGCGGTGAGGAGGATGTCTGCCATGTGGCGCGTGGTGATAGCAGTGATGCTGGCCGCCGCGACGGCGCTGGCGGTGGCCGGCTGTGGTGGCGGCGGAGACGCGGTGCCCGGGGCGGTGTCGGGGCTGATCGGCCCGGCGGGCGGACGGCTGGAGACGGGCGGCATCGTGGTTGACGTGCCGCTGTGGGCAGTGCCGGCGGCGGTGGAGTTCCTGGTCGCGCCGCTGGGCGCGGCCCAGCTCCCCACGCCCCCCAACGGACTGGCGGTGATGGCAGCGGGGCAGTTCGAGGTCTCGGGGGTCACGCAGTTCGCGTTCCCGGTGAGCATCACGTTCCCGCTGAGCGCGCGCCTGCCCGCGGGACGGACGCTGACGCTGTGGGAACATGACGGCGGTTGGGGTGACAGCTTGTTTGACGCCGTGGTCGCCGGCGACCGGCGCAGCGCCGAGGCGCAGGTCAGCCACTTCACCATCTACGCCGTTCTCGCCGACTACGCGCCGCTGAAGGTGGGCGCGACGTGGACTTATCATCGCATCGTGCAGATGACCCCGGACGGCGGGGTGCCCAACCCGCCGCAGGAGTCCACCATCACCGCGACCATCACCGGCACCGAGCAGTTGGGCGGGCTGGACACCTTTGTCTGGAGTGAGAGCGATCCGTCGAATACCAAGCTCTACCTGCACCGCGGCGCGACCGAGCTGACGCTGGCGGGCATCCAAGAGCCGGGGCAGGCGCTCGAGGTGCTGCCGACGCCGGCGAAGCTGCTGATGCTGCCGCCGGCGGCGGGGCAGACGTGGCAGGTGGCGTCGCTGCTGGACGCGGCCGCGCAGGCGACGGTGACGGCGGAGACGGTCACCGTGGGCGCGGTCGAGTACGACGCGATGAAGGTGCACATCGCTCCGTCGCCGCCGGCGGGGGGCTACCTCGACCTGTGGTTCGCGCCCGAGGTCGGCCCCGTCAAGTGGAGGCAGGCGGCGGTGGATCCCGGCGTGAGCACGACCGTGGTCGAGATGGACTTGCAGCCGCACTCCTTCCCGTGACGAACGAGGTGAAGCGCAGCGCCGGCGTCATCGCCGCCCGGCGGCTGACTTGCTGCGGCGCCCGCCGGCGCCCGCCGGGGACGGCCGTTCTATTGCTCGAGCTCGCGCTCGAACGCATCGTAGGCTTCGCGGTCGAAGAGGGAGAAGGTGATGCGGCGCACCGAGGTCTTATCCGCCAGGTGCCGGCGCGCCTCCTCGATCATGATGCGGGCGGCCTCGGTCAGGGGAAAGCCGCCGACGCCGGTGCCGAGCGCGGGCAGGGCGACCGAGGCGATGCCGAACTCGCGGGCGCGCCGCAGAGCCGAGCGCGTCGCGCGGCGCACCTTAACGGCGTCGGTCTGCAGGTCCTGCCCCATGACGGCGGCGTGAATGACGTAGTGCGCGGGCAACGACCCCGCGCCCGTGACCACCGACTCACCGATCTCCACCGGTCCCTGGCGCACGGCCTCTTGTTCGATCTCCACGCCGCCCTTGCGCTTGATCGCGCCCGCCACCCCGCCGCCCATCCACAAGTGGTCGTTCGCGGCGTTGACGATGGCGTCAACCTCCAGCGCCGTGATGTCGCCCTGGAACAGTGTGATCTCGCCCATTCGTCATCCGCCGCAGCCGGCCATCGCGACGCTCCGAGCGCAAGGCCAAGAGCACACCGCCCGGCCTCCACGACTCATATCCAATGGCCCGAGGCCGGCCGGTGCATGGCGGCTATGATCGCCGCTCGGGTTCCCCGGCGTAGCGCAGCCAGGTCATGGCCTGATGATAGCCTTCGAAGTAGATGAGCTGTCGCACCGCCGGACGCTTGCGTGCGACGGTGCCCCAACTCGTGGCGTCAGTGGCGGGATTGGCGGTCAGGATGACGACCAGCACCAGGTGCGCCACCGCCACCCCCGATGCGAATCCGAGCACCGCCCCCACTACCGAATCGAAGGACTCCAGGGTCAGCAGCACCTGGTTCTGGAAGAGCTCCGCCAGCACCAGCAGCGACACGGCGCAGATGACGAACATGACCGCGGTTGCCAGCGCTTGGTTGTTGTCCCCCGCCGGGAGAATGGCCGCGGCGCGCGCGAGCCTGGGCCCGACCAGCCTGGCCAGTCCGACCGCGCCCAACACCGCCATCAGGTCCAGCAGGGTCGAGCCGAATTGGCGTCTGCTCTGGGCGACGGCCGCGCCGAGGATGATCGTCACCACCAGCAGATCGAGCCAGATCATAGGTCACCCCGAATGTACGCCAAGATGACATAGAGCCTATCCTAGAATTCACACTCCACGGGCATGTTCCGAACCCTTCGCGTGCCGTCATTCCGAGCGCAGCGAGGAATCTGCCCCCGCTCAGGGCAAGCTCCGTGAGGAATCTCGGTTCGGAACGAGATCCCTCGCTGCCGCTCGGGATGACAGTCAGCCGGTTTTTCGGATAGGCTCATAGGTGGTGAGGGCCAGCCCCACCACGCCGCCAGGCCTGACCGCAGTCATGGCAGCTCCACCGCGAAGCTGGCCGCGCCGTAGCCGACCACCTCGCGCTTGTCGCCGGTGATGTCGCCCGAGGTGTAGTATGTCAGCAGCCGGCCCGCTGCCGCGCCCATGGCGCTGACGCAGTAGATCATGGTCGCCACCGCGAGCACGCCGCACATGGTCACGCCGCGCGCATCCACGGCGCGCAGCATCCCCGGCGCATCGAGTGCGAGTGCGCGCGCCAGCACCGGCCGGTCCTTCTCCGTCGCTACGTCGTGGGGTTCGAAATGAGTCAAGTCGCTGCTGGCGATGACCAGGCCGCGGCGCCCGCGCAGGGCCTCGGCGAGGGCCTGCCCCAGTTGCTCCAGGCGCAGGGCCTTGGCGGCGCCCTCGGCGGTGGCGCTGACCGTGCGCAGGGCGATAGGGACGATGGGCACGCCGTCGCCCAAGAGATACTGCAAGAAGGGAAGCTGCACCTCGAGCGCGTGCTCGAAGCGATGGGCGGCATCATCAACACGGGCCACGGGGCACTCGGCCAGGATGCGCTCGGTCGCGCGCAGGTCCACCGCCACGTCACCCAGCGGCGTGCTCCAGGCGGCGTCCCCCGACAGAGCCACCGCCTGGCCCATGCCGGTGTGGTTAGGCCCCACCAAGACGATGACCTCGGGCGCCCCGCCGCCCGCCAGCTCTTTGTAGCTCCAGGCCGCCGCGGGGCCGGAATACTGCAGCCCCGCATGCGGGCACAGCAAGCCGCGCACCAGACCCTGGCCCTGGGGATCAACGGCCGGCACCGAGCGCGGGCCGAGATGGTGGCAGAAGCACTCCTCCAACTCCGCGCGCAGTGCGTGCGGATCGTTGCGATAGAAGGTGCCCGCCACCGCGGGCCGTCGAATGGAGCCCATGTCGCCTCCCCCGAAACGCCGCGTGCTCCCCCCAACCAGAGTATTCATTATAGCATAGCGGGCGCGCTGTGGGGGCACTGCAGGCTCCGGGGGCGACCTCGAAAAGCGGGGATCGCCCTGGGCGCGCCCCGAGGAGTCGGGGCGCGGATGTAGGGGCAAGGCATGCCTTGCCCCTACGAGGTCGCGCGCGGGTGTGCGCCCCGTCATCCCCACCAATACAAGGTCACACCCCCCGGAGGGGTCTGTTCGCGGAAAGTGGGGCTCGGTTCGCCAAGCGCGTAGGGGCGCACGGCGTGCGCAAGGCCGTCGTCGGTGCGCCCAGGCGGTGCGGGCGCGAGTCGCCTTGGCGTAACAGGGATAGGGTGGGTCTGGGGCGAATCAATGCGCCGGTTACACAGGAGGTGTGGCGATGGCAAAGATCCTGGTTGTCTATCACTCGCTGTCCGGCAACACCAAGGCCATGGCCGAGGCGGTCGCGGACGGTGCGCGGGCGGTCGCAGGAGCCGAAGTGTCGGTCAAGACGGGGCTGGAGGCGACGGTCGAGGACCTGCTCGATTGCGATGGGCTGGCCGTCGGTTCGCCCGATTACTTCAGCTACATGGCGGGCGGGCTCAAGGATTTCTTCGATCGCACCTATTACCCGTCACAGGGCAAGGTCAGCGGTCGGCCGTGCGCCTGCTTCGCGAGCGCGGGCGGACCGCCGACGGTCGTGCTCGAGCTCCTGGAGCGGATGTGCAAGGCCTTCAAGCTTGAGCCGGTGGGCGCCGTTGGCTGCAGCGGCAGGCCCTCGCCGGACATCGAGCAAGAGTGCCGCGCGCTGGGCCGCAAGCTGGCGGAGGCGGCGTCGGCATAGCGGCGTCGGGGAGATCGCGGAGACACGATGGTTCCTCTGGTGGAAGGGATACTGGGGCTGCTGGTGTGGCTGCGGCGGGCGGTGGTCGCCGCCGTGTTCGCGTTTGTGGTGGTGATGGTATGGCTGGCGGTACGGCGCGGCGGGCGCAGAGGGCTGGAGCTGGCGATGCTGATGCTGGGCGCGGCGGTGCTGTCGTTCTCCGTCGCCGTCTTCGCCGCGCGTCCGCCCCTGGGCGAAGGCGTGGCGGTGGCGCTGACGCTGCTATCGGCACTGCTGGTGGTGGGCGCGGTGGTCGCGACCGTGTGGTATGGTCTGCGGCGCCGCAAAGCGCCCCCGGCGATCGAGCACACCCGCCCGCCGTGGGAAGACGGGGGGTGGTGACGGGCGCCACCACCTTCCCGGCGGCGCCGGGACTCGGCGCGGGCGCGAGGTCGCAGCCGGCGCCCGCGATCACGGCTGGCAGGTGATCCCGTTGCGTATTGACCGCGATGGCGAGATGCGCCTGGTCGTCGCCACCGACGACGAGGAGGACACGCGCGCCCTGGCGACGCGGCTCGCCGCCGAGTTCGCGGGTGGAGAAGTCCTGGCCCTGCGCGGCAACCTGGGGGCGGGCAAGACCGTCTTCGTCCAGGGCCTCGCCTGCGGACTGGGGGCGCGCGAACCGGTGACCAGCCCCAGCTTCGTCATCGCTCACCAGTACCGGGGACGCCTGCTGCTGCACCACGTTGACCTCTATCGCCTCAACCCCGAGCAGGCCGCCGACCTCGGCCTCGAGGACCTGATCGCTCCCGACAGCGTGGTCGCCATCGAATGGGCGGAACGCCTGCCCGCGCATCTGCGCCGCCGGGTATCCCTCGACATCGCCCTCGACTTCGGCGGCGGCGAACGCGCGCGCCGGATTCGCGTGGCGGTGATTGCGCCCGCGGCCGCCGACGCCCTGCGCCGCGTCGCGGCGGGCTTGGCCGCGGGTCCAGCGGCCGCGACCAACGGGGAGCGCGAGCGGTGATTCTGGCCATCGAAACCGCTACCGATATCGCCGGCGCGGCGCTGCTCGACGGCGACACGCTGCGCGCCGGGTTCTTCTTTGGCGCGCGCCGCGACGTCTGTCAGCGCCTGCTGCCCGACATCAAGGCGATGCTGGCGCGCACGGGAGCGGGCGTGGAAGCGCTCGCGGCTGTCGCCGTCGGGCGCGGCCCGGGCTCCTTTACCGGCATCCGTATCGGCGTCGCCGCCGCCAAGGGGCTGGCGCTGGCGCGGGAGCTGCCCCTCTTCGGCATCTCGACGCTGGCGGCCTGCGCCTATCCCGCGCGGGGGGCCGGCGGCCTGGCGTGCGCCCTCATTCCCGCCTACGGCGACGAGCTCTACGCCGGCATCTTCCGCGCCGACCAGGAGCTGACACCGCTGGAGGAGCGCGTCTTCCCCGCGCTCGAACTGATGGCCCACCTCTCGCGGCTCGGGCAACCTGTAACCTTCGCGCCTGTGCACCCGCGACTGCGGGCACTCCTGCCCCTGCATGATCTGGCGGTCGGGCACCGCTTCCTGCCACACGAACCCACCTGGCACCTCGCCTCGTGGGTGGGATGCCTGGCGCGGGCGCGCCTCGCGGCCGGAGAAGTGGGGGAAGGCATGGGCCTTGCGCCCGTGTACCTGCGACCGTCGCAGGCGGAAATGCAAGCGCAGCGACCGGCGACCTAGGATTCGAAACCTCAACGTGGCGGCCATCAACAACCAGTGCTTTCCGGGCCGGGCCGAGCAGTTAGCCGTCGTCCCCATGACGCGCGAAGACATCGAGCGCGTGACCGCCATCGAGCGCGAATCCTTTCCCACCGTGTGGCGGCGCGACGCCTACGAGCGCGAGCTGCTCAACGTCAACGCGCGCTACCTTGTGGCGAAGCTGGGCGACCAGGTCGTGGGCTACGCGGGGATGTGGGCGATCATGGACGAGGCGCATATCACGACCCTGGCGGTGGCGGCCGACTGTCGGCGGCGCGGTATCGGCGAGCGGCTGCTGGTGGCGCTGTTGGAGGCGGCCGAGGACGCGGGCGCCAAGGTGGTGACGCTGGAGGTGCGCGAGTCCAACGCCGTCGCCCGGCGCATGTACGAGAAGTACGGGTTCGAGGCGGTGGCCTATATGCGCACCTACTACCACGACACCGGCGAGGACGCGGTGGTGATGTGGCTCAACCCGCTGCGCCTGCTGTCGAGCCCAGGGCCGCCGAACGAGGCCCCCGGGAGCGGTCCATGAGCCTCGACCCATACCAGGGCAAACGCGACTTCCGCCAGACCCCCGAGCCCAAGGGCGCGCCCCGGCCCCGACGGCGTCGGGGCCAACCGCGCTTCGTCGTGCATAAGCACGCCGCCAGCCGGCTGCACTATGACTTGCGCCTGGAGATGGGAGGCGTGCTCAAGAGCTGGGCGGTGCCCAAAGGCCCGAGCGTGGATCCGGCCGACAAGCGCCTGGCGGTGATGGTCGAGGACCACCCGCTCGAATACGCGGATTTCGAGGGCGCCATCCCCGCCGGTGAGTACGGCGCCGGCACGGTCATCATCTGGGATGAGGGCAGCTACCAGGTGGTGGGCGATGACGCCCTCGCGGCGCTGGCCGGGGGCGAGCTGAAGGTCCAGCTCGCCGGGCGGAAGCTCCGGGGCGGGTGGGTGCTGGTGCGCACGAAGTGGCGGGGCGAGGACCGCAACTGGCTGCTGATCAAGGAAAAGGACGACCACGCCCGCCCCGGCGAGGATATCCTCGTGCAGCAGGCCAACTCCGCCCGCTCCGGCCGCACGCTGGAGGAGATCGCGGCCCCTGGTGAATGAGGCGCGCCGGTCCTTGCCATCGGGGGAGTGACCACGCCCCGCGATGCGACGCCCTGGGACTTAGGCCGCTCGGCTCCCACATGACAAGGGCGAAGGCAGGTCGAAAAGGACCGGCGCAGAAGATGGCGCTGAAGGAGCACATACAGCTATCTGTGGGCAACCGCGCAACGATGACAGACCCCGACGGCGGGTTGACCACGTATTCCTAGACAGCCGGAATATGCTATCATGGCTGGTGAACCCGTTCGCCGAACGCACGACCTGGCTCTATGACGCCCTGGGGCGGGTGACCACCATGACTCATGGGAACCTGAGCGTGGCCGAGCACGATTACGACGCCGGCGGAACCACCCAGGTGGCCTACACCCTCGAACCGGGGGGCGGAGTTTACCCTGAGCGCAGCGAATGGGGGAACCTCATCTCCCAACGCCGGGCCGGCGCGACGGCCTGGCACCTCTACGACGCCCTCGGCTCGACCGAGCGGCTCACCGATGCCGACCAGGCGGCGCTTGCCACCTACCTCAACACCGCCTTCGGCGTGCCGCGGGTCGCCACCGGCGACCATCCCAACCGCCTGCGCTGGATCGGCCGCATGGGCTACTGGACCATCGAGCAGGGCGGCCTCCATCATGTGCGTGCGCGGTGCTATGACTCGTCATCGGGTAGGTTCATATCGGAGGATCCTGCGCGCGACGAATCCCATTGGTACCGATATGTAAGGAACAATCCATGCAATGGGGCGGATCCTGCTGGGCTATGGCACCTTGTCAAGGTTCATCGTAACATGACGATCAAGTGGGCGAACGATACAAAGGCGTGGCGCGGCGGTGATTTCTTCGTACGTCCGACGGGTATTGAAGCCCAGACCATGGGCGAGGCATCCATGACAATCGACATAATCTATCCACCCATCCCCACTGGTCAGAAGGGAGCGTGGGAGATAAACCTTGGCTGGCATTTCGACTTCCCCAAAGGAAGCGGGAGTCGCAAGAGGCACATCGACGAGCAATTCAATAGGGCCGTGTGGTATGGCAGTGAGCCGCACTGCCTCCTGTCGGCCGCTTGTCTGGGTTACGCGCTTCACCCCTTGCAGGACATTCAGTCCCATATGGATGTTACTCCGCTGGAGCACATTGATGAGGCCAACAACAAGTTTATCGACGATCCGGACAGGATACGTGGGTACCTATGGGAACGCCGTGACGCAAGGCTGGGAGGTGTCTACAGAGTCCTAACTGAGAACCAGATGAAATGGCTAAACGACGGTACGCTCCTGGTTAGAGTATGGTTGTGGAATGAAGAACCTTATCGCATAGAGAGGACCGAAAGCAATACCCAAGCCATGATCGAGAAGTGGCTCATGCATACTTGTTGCGGGGAGAGGGTACCGCGGCACTAAACGCCGACGGCAGAGAGGTGTAACAGGTGACCAATTGCGGTGAAGTCCGGTTAGGCTCGCTCTACGCACTAGCTTCTGTGCTCCATTCGCACGCGGGAGCACTCCTCATAGTGGGATTGCTTGCCGCGATCCCAGGCTGCGGGAAGGGTTCGCTTTCAAAGGCGGCAAAATGGGCTCCGATTCGCGTTGATGACCCGGGCATTCATGGAACTCCAGAGTCCTACTCAGACCTTGAGTTTGTGGATCCCTCGCACGGATGGGTGGCGCGCTTAGCCCTCGAACGACCTTCCGGCGTCCTCTATACTGCAGATGGCGGAAGAATGTGGGTTGACCAACAAGCCAGATGCATACAGTTGGACTTTGTCGATCAGAGAATCGGCTGGGCCAAAGGACATGGGGGTGCCGTGGCAAGAACGGCTGATGCGGGCGCATCGTGGACTTGGAACACCGCGAACGAGCGCCTGCTGGACATTGCGGCTGTCTCGGAGAAAGAAGCCTGGGCGATTGGGCAGAACGGGCTGCTCCATACTCGGGATGGCGGGGCATCATGGAAAGTGGTATCCCTGCCGCGGGTCGCAGCGACGGCGAGCCACCTGATGGCGCTGATGGCGATTTGCTGCCTTGGTGCGAATGACTGCTGGGTTATCGGGTGTGTTATTCCCGATGATCTCCGCATATTTGTATTCAGAACGCAAGACGGCGGCAAGACATTCGAGGTGGCACGGGTCCCCCAAGTGACCATCGCTAACCTTTCACCTCACCGGATCCAATTCCGGAACCTGCGCGAAGGATGGGCAGCCATCGGTGGGCCGGGACTGCTACACACCGTTGACGGGGGTCGGACATGGACAGTCGTGACACCGGTTGTCCGGGGACTGGGCACGGATTTCTGCCTTCTGGATTGCAGCTTCGGCACCTCGCTTGACGGTTGGGCAGTTGGTTCCACAGGCGACCTCCCGCGGTCTGGGCGCGCTCTCGCACTGCATACCGGGGACGGGGGTAAGACCTGGGAACGTGTAAGAACAGGAGCCGAAACGATAGTGCAGAGCTGGGTAGACTGTGTTGTGTTCGTGGATGCCCGGCATGGATGGATATCCGGGAAGGGGGGGATCCCACCCGGCGACATGCCTCCGCGCCCCAGTCATCAGGTCAGCTTTGTTCTTAGGTACGTTCCGTAGCGGGGCAAAGGCGGCCCTTGCTGCCTCGACATGGAGTGCGCTGGTTGACGGACGTGGGATTTGGGGGACAGTCGACTTAGAGCCTTCATCAAAACCCACCTTGAAGGCAACTCCAACAGATGAGGATGCAGCCCAGATGAAGGAAAGCCTCGTGGATGTGGGAGAGCCTTTCCCAGCGAATGCGCAGGCGGCGGAACTGGTGGAGCCAGGGGGAAATCACGGGGACAGTCACCTTAATTCGGCGTGGAGAGCGACAGCCGCAATGCGCTGGAATGGCTCGCAAACCCCTTTGCTGAGCGCACCACCTGGGTGTATGATGTCATCGGGCGGGTGAGCGCGGAGAACTGAAACTTGACGGACGCGGCATCGCCCGGCGATGTTCCGCGTATGCCCAGCATGACAATCGGCCCCGGCAATGACATGTCGGCTAGCCATCAATGTTGCAGGCCCTGCACAAGCAGCGCTTGATTCCTCTGTCCAACAGCACTTGCCTGATGTAGACTGGGTATGCTTGGCGTAGGCGCTTGGGGTGGCACAAGGTGACGGCGCGATCCGAAATCTGGGTCGCCGGCGGTGGTGGCACGCACCGTCACCGGGCCGAAGCCGCAACGGAGGTGATTACCGGAAATCACGGGGACAGTCACCTTAATTCGGCGTGGAGAGCGACAGCCGCAATGCGCTGGAATGGCTCGCAAACCCCTTTGCTGAGCGCACCACCTGGGTGTATGATGTCATCGGGCGGGTGAGCGCGGAGAACCGAAACTTGACGGACGCGGCATCGCGCGGAGATGATCCACGTATGCCCAAGATGACAATCGGCCCCGGCAATGACATGTCGGCCATCCATCAATGTTGCAGGCCCTGCACAAGCAGCGCTTGATTCCTCTGTCCAACAGCACTTGCCTAATGTAGACTGGGTATGCTTGGCGTAGGCGCTTGGGGTGGCACAAGGTGACGGCGCGATCCAAAACCTGGGTCGCCGGCGGTGGTGGCACGCACCGTCACCGGGCCGAAGCCGCAACGGAGGTGATTACTGTGACCGAGAACGAAATGACGGTCCGGGAAGCGGGACGCAAGGGGGGCGAGACGACCAAGAAACGCTATGGTCCTCGCTTCTACGAGGAGATCGGAAAGAAAGGCGGGCACAAGGTCAAGCGCATGATCGAGGCAAGCAAGCGGGCCCGAAAGCGGACGGAGTCGGTGAAGCGCAAGACGGGGTGACCGTCGCGGGTGGTTTGGCGGAGCGGGTGGTGGGCAATGCATGCGACTGCTGCTCGCACGCGAGTGAGCGGCGGTCAGGGCGCTCCTGGCACGAGGTCATGGGGAAGAGGTGAGCACATTGCCGAGCAAGGACATGACGGTGAGCGAAGCCGGCCGCCGCGGCGGCCAGATGACCAGGACCCGCTACGGGCCGCAGTTCTACCAGCGCATCGGCAAGAAGGGCGGCCAGAGCACGAAGCAGCGGCACGGTCAAGAGTTCTATGAGACGATCGGACGCAAAGGCGGGGAGCGCGTCAAGCGCGAGCGGGGCCAGAGCTTCTACGAACGCATCGGCCGCAAGGGCGGCCAGCGCGTGCGGCAGCTCGTGCAAGAGGCGAAGCGCGCAGGCGCCTGACGCGGTTTCCCGCGTCGCCCCCTAAGTACCGTAGGCTAACGCTGCTCGGTGCGGCCGAGACGCTGGGAGAGCTTGACGATGGTGCCGGCAGGGAAGAACCCGCGCAGGGACGTGCACGGATAGGTAAGTACGTTCTTCCCCAGCAGCGTCCCCGGGTTGAGGACGCTGTTGCAGCCGATCTGCGAGCCGTCGCCGACGATCGCGCCCAGCTTGGTCAGGCCGGTGTCGTACTGCGCGCCCGCCACGGTGAGGACGATCGCGGTCCTGGTGACCTTGAAGTTGGAGCAGACGGCGCCCGCGCCGAGATTGACGCCGCGGCCGAGGATGGAATCGCCGACATAGTTGAGGTGTGACGCGCCAGCGTCGGGCAGCAGGATCGAGGCCTTGACCTCGCTGCCATGTCCGACCGCCGCGCCCGCGCCCATGATCACTCCGTCCCGCAGCAGCGCCCCATGCCCGACGCGGCAACCGCGGCCGATGATCGCCGGCCCCATCACCCGCGCCCCGGGCTCGATGACCGCGTCCGGCGCCAGCCACACCTCGCCCTCGACCACGGCCCCCGGCGCCACTTCGCCGCCGAGCTCGCGCCGCGCGTGCGCCGCCAGATAGTCCGGCAGGCGCTGCAGGACCTCCCACACGCGCTCGCACCCTGTGAACAGCTCCGCGTGATCGAACCCCCGCCGGTCGAAAAAATCATCGGCGGCGAGCATTGCTCACCCTCCATGCGCCCTGTACTCGCGCCGCGCCTCCCACATCGCCTCGGCCCCCACGCCTCATGTTCGGCAACGCCCGCCGTCACTCCCACCGGCGTCAGGGCGTGCCCCTCCGCCGCCAGTCGCCGTGCCTCCTCGGTCGGGATGCGCACGCGCGCGGGATCGTGTCCGCGAACTCCGGTTGTCCAGCGGCGGGGGGACGCGGGTGGCGCCGAGGTCGAAGGGAACGCGGTCGGGTTCCCGGTGGGCGAGCGCGAGACGCAGGCGCTGATCGCCGGTCATGGGAGCGTGACGCTCACCCACGGAATCTCGGCGCCGCAGACGAGTACGTAGGCGCGACTGACCACGCAATCCCCGGAATGGGTGCCGTCGCAGTGCAGGCAGACTCGCTCGATGATCTCGGGCGAGTCGAGGGCGCTCAGGAGAAGGCCCTCGAGGCCGTGCGCCAGCCGCTGAAGCTTGCGCGCGGGGAATCCGGTGAGAGCTGCTTCCAGCAATTCGCTGCGGCGCCGCTCGAGCCTTGTCATCACGCTGCGTCCGCGCTGGCTGAGCGTGACATGTACCACCCGTCGGTCGGCGCCCCACCCGGTGCGGGCGACGAGGCCCTTGCCTTCGAGGCGACTGACGACCTTGGTGGCGGCGGGGTCGCTGACCCCTAGGCCTTCCGCCAGACGGCCGACCGCGCACGGCTCGCGCCCGGCCACCATCGTCAGGCAGTGGTACTGCGCGGTGGTCAATACGCCATCGCCTGCCAGCTCCAGCGTGCGCGCGACCAGGACATCGCCAACCCAGCGCGCGAAGATGCGAAACAGCTTGTCGCACGAAGGGCCCGCATCAAGTATCATCGCCCTCCCCCCTGCCGGCAGCGGTCTGCCAGGTACGTCCTGCGGCATCCCAGGCCGTCTAGGCTGCGATCACCCCGTTGGGGCCAGGATTCTACAGGCGACGCGGCGGCACCTGCAGCCTGTAGGGGCGCACAGCCATGCTCCCCTACAGGCCCAGGGCCGCCCACATCGCCTCGAAGTCCAGATGCTCCCGTCCCAGCTCGGTCGCGCGCGTGATCTTGGCCTGCTCGCGGATGCGCACGCGGCCCAGCAGCCACTCGATGCGGTCAACCACGCTCAGGGTGTCGTCGCGCGACAGCAGCAGCGGCACGTGCAGCTCCTGCGATCGCGTCACCACCTGTGAGCTGGGCCGCAGACCGCCGGTAAGCACCACGCACTTGCTGCCGGTCTCGAGTGCCGCGAGTTGGATATCGGAGCGGTCGCCGCCGGTAATCACCGCCTTGTTGGGAGTGCGCCGGAAGTAGCGCATAGCGCTCTCCAGGTTCATCGCGCCCACCACGAAGTGCTCGAGCAGTTGCTCATTCATCCCTTCGCAGCACAGCACCTCCGCCCCCAGGTGATCCGCGAGCTCGCCCACGCTCACCGACCGCAGCACCGGGTCGTGGGGCAGCGCCCCGAACACCTTGATGCCGGCGTCCTCCAGGTAGGGCATGACCTCTTCGCGCACGAACGACAGCCGATCGGCGGGCACGTCATTGAGCAGCAGCCCGGCCAGGCGCTCGCCCAGGGCGTCGCGCGCGGCCAGGAAGCGGTCGAGCGAGGTCTCCGACTCATACTTGCCCACCACCAGCGCGCGGCACTCCAGCAGCTCCGTCAGCCGTCGCGCATCCAGGCCCAACGCCTTGCCCGTAGCCGCCACCATCCCGTGGCCCCCCACCAGCATCACCTCGTGGTTGCCGCGCAGGCGCGCGTAGGCTTCGCGGACGCGCGGGACGAGTTCGGCGCTCACGTCCTCGCTCATGGCGCGCCGGTAAAGGTCATCGCCGGCCATCACCGGAGACAGATCCGGCAGCGGATCCTGCAGCTTCAGCACCTCGCGGATGAATGCGGCGTCCTCGTCCACCACATGGCCCTCGACGCGCGCGGGCAGGCCCCCCAGGGGCTTGAAGTAGCCGACGCTGCGGCCCTCCTGCTGGAGCTTGAGGCCGAGGATGATGCACACCAAGCTCTTGCCTGCGTAGGAGTCGCTCGATCCGACGAATACTGCGGTCATGCTAGCCTCCGTGAGTCGCGGGGTCGTGCTGCTGCTCCGCGATGGTAATGCGGGAGTCTATAGCGACGGCGCCGCGCCCCGGCTCAAGCGCCGCCAAGGGATTGATGTCGAGCTCCAGGATCTCGGGAAAATCGAGGGTCAACTGCGACAGGCGCAGCAGCGCCTCGATAATCGCCTCCGCGTCGGCCGGTCGCTCCCCGCGCACTCCCCCCAGCAGCGCCGCGGCGCGAATCTCGTGCAGCATCTCCTGCGCCTGCCGGCGGTCGAGCGGGGCGACGCGGAAGGCGACATCCTTCAGCACTTCGACGTAGATGCCGCCCAAGCCGAACATGACCAGCGGCCCGAACTGCGGATCGCGGCTGACGCCGAGGATAACCTCTTTGCCCCCGCGCACCATCTCTTGCACCAGCACCCCCCCCAACTGCGCGTCGGGCAGGTAGCGCCGTGCGCGCAGCATGATGAGGTCGAAGGTGTCGGTCACCTGCTCCGCGCCGGTGAGGTTGACCCGCACCCCGCCGATGTCGGACTTGTGCAGGATGTCCGGCGACGAGACCTTCATCACCACCGGGTAGCCGATGCCCTCGGCGATGCGCACCGCCTCCTCCGCCGAGCCCGCCAGCTCCGCCTGCGGCACGCGGAACCCGTAGGCCGCCAACACCTCGCGCGCCTCGATCTCTCCCAGGTTGACTCGCGACGCCGCGCGCACCGCCGCGAACACCGCCGCCACCCGCTCGCGCGTGACCGCGAACTCGACCGTCTCCGGCGCCGGCTCGTCGAGCCGGCGCCGGTAGCGCACCATCGCCGCCAGCGCCCCCACCGCCTGCTCCGGGAAGGCGTACGAGGGGATGCGATGGGTGTCTAGAAAATGGTCGCCCCGGCGCATCTTCTCTCCGCCCATCATGCACGCCAGCACCGGCTTCGACGACTCCCGCGCCGCTTCGTGGATGGCGCTCGCGGTCTGCTCGATCTCGGTCATCGCCTGCGGCGTCAGCAGCGCCACCACCGCGTGGACGTTGGCATCGGCGAGGGCGCTCTCCATCGCGAAGCCGTAGCGCGCGGCGTCCGCGTCGCCGAGCACGTCTATGGGGTTGTAGAAGTTGGAGGCGGGCGGCAGCTTCTGGCGCAGGCGGTCAACCGTCTGCTTGTCGAGCGCTGCCAGCGACAGCACGCCGGTGCGCTCGACGGCGTCGGTGGCCATGATGCCGGGGCCGCCGGCGTTGGTCACGACCGCGGCGCCCGGGCCCTGCGGCAGCGGCTGATAGGCGAACGCCAGCGCGTAGTTGAAGAGCTCCTCCAGCGAGGGCGCGCGGATGACTCCGACCTGGTGAAACGCCGCGTCGTAGGCGCGCTCGGAACCCGCCAGGCTCCCGGTATGGGAGGACACCGCGCGCGAGCCGGCAGCGGTGCCGCCGGACTTGAGCACGATCACCGGCTTGACCGCGGTCACCTCGCGCGCGACCTGCATGAACTCGGCGCCGTCGCGCAGGCCCTCCATGTACGCCACGATGACCGCCGTGTCGGCGTCGTCCTTCCACGCCCGCAGCAGCTCGATCGTCTCGACGTCAACGCCGTTGCCGAAGCTGACGAACTTGCTGAACCCGACCCCCTGCTCCAGCGACCAATCCATGACCGCGGTCGCCAGCGCCCCCGATTGCGACATCAGCGCCACGTGCCCCGCCTGCGGCATGCCCGCCGCGAATGAGGCGTTGACCCCCAACGCCGGCACCACCAGCCCCAGGCAGTTGGGCCCGATCACGCGCATGCCGTGCTCGCGCGCGATAGCGCCGATCTCGCGCTCCATCTGCGCGCCGTCGGGGCCGGTCTCTTTGAACCCGGCGCTGATGATGATGACCGCGTCTACCCCCTTCTCCCCGCATTCGCGCATGACCCCCGCCACCAGCTTCGCCGGCACCACCACCACCGCCAGGTCCACCTCGCCCGGGACCTGCTTGATGCTCGGATAGCACTTGTGGCCGAGCAGGTTCTCCGCGTTGGGGTTGATGGGATAGACCACCCCCTTGAAGCCGTAGGAGATCATGTTGCGGAAGACGGCGTGCCCAACCTTAACCGGGTCGGTGGAAGCGCCGATGACCGCTACCGAATGCGGTTGGAAGAAGTGTTCTAGCATGGTAAGGGCGCGATTCATCGCGCCCTCGTCCTCACGGGTGGGCGATTTGGGCGCAATGAATTGCGCCCCTACGCTTCCTCCCCGAGCAGCCCCTCGCGGTGGGCCCCCAGGTAGCCGAGGCAAAACTCGTCCGCTCCCAGCAACGCGCCGCCCGCGCGCAGGGTCGCCATCAGGGCGCGGTCGAGCGGATCCACGATCGCCGCGTCCAGCCCCATCGCCATCGCCATCGCCAGGAAGGTGCGGTTGAGCAGGCTTCGCCGCGGCAGGCCGAAGGAGACGTTGCTCAGCCCGCAGATGAGGTGCACCTCCGAGCTGGCCTCGCGGATGGCGCGCACGCCCTCCAGGAACTCCCGCCCCTGGCCGCTCTCGGTACTGACGGGGCGCACGAGGGCGTCTATGTAAACGCGGTCCGCGGATATCTCGAACCTGGCGGCTGCATCGAGGATGGTCAACGCCAGGTCGCGCCGCTCCCCCGCGCCGCGAGGCATGCCGGCCTCACTCATCGTCAGCCCCACCACCCGCGCGCCGCGCTCGCGCACCAGCGGCAGGATCTGCTCCGCCCGCTCCCGTTCCGCCGTGATCGAGTTGATCAGCACCTCCCCGCGCGCCGCCTGCAGCCCCGCGGCGATGGCCTGGGGGCTAGGGGAGTCTATGCACAGCGGCGTCTCCACCGCCTCCTGCACCACCCCGATCATCCACCGCAGGTCCTCTATCTCTTGCCCCACGCGCGCGGCTGCGTTGACATCCAGGAAATCCGCGCCAGCCGCGGTCTGCTTCAGCGCCTCCGCACGCACGAACTCCGCGTCGCGCGCCGCGATGGCCGCCGCCACCCCGCGGCGGGTCGAATTCAGTCGCTCCCCGACGATTGTAATCACGCAGTCCGCCTACCTGTCGGTCAGATGTCAGATCCTCTTTACTCCTCTCCCTGGAAGGGAGAGGGGTTTCGGTCTGCCGCGCGTAGTTGCGCTCGATCGCCCCCACCAGCGCGGCCAGCGCGGCATTGACGGGCGCCTTCAGCCCCAGTCCCTGTGCCTCCCGAACGAGCGCGCCGTTGATGAACTCAACCTTGGTGCGCCGGCCGCGCAGCACATCTTGGAGCATCGAATTGACGTTCGTTGCCGAGGCGCGACACACCTCTTGGGTATGTCCCGCGGGGTCGTCGTAGGCGAGCCTTATGCCCTTGGCCTGCGCCACCGCCGCCGCCTCCCGCACCGCCACGCGCAGCGACCAGATCTATTGCTGCGCGCGCGGCGGCGATACGGCGCGCCAGCGGCAGCACTATGCCGAACGCAAGCGCCGCCAGCGCCAGCAGGTTTGCTCGGTCACCCCGATGTTCTTGCTGGCCCGGCCCGAGTGCCCGCTCAAGGAAAGCGGGTGCTCTCTTGCTGTCCACTGCCAGAGAGTCACGGCGCCTGGCGCAGCCTCCAAGGCTTGCCATTGGACCACTTGAACAGGTCGCCCGTACCTCCCTCCAGCGACATGTCAAGCACAGCGGCTTCCTCTTGGGGGTGGGTGCGCAGCGTCTCCACGTCTCCCGTAAAGCGGCTCAACCGCTCCACCTGCTCCACGCTGCGGTCGAATGTCAATCGCACGCGCCGAACACCGTCCATCTTGCTCATATTCAGGCCATGAGCGAGGTTTACCATCATGAAGTACTCCTGGCCGGCTTCATCCTCCAGAAAGCCTATCATCAACCCCAGGTCCTGGCCCTCAACAACCCGAATCGACCGCAGCGCCCCATGACCCGCGAAAGCTTGCAGCCGGATGGGTTCTGCAGGGTTGTTATTCGGATAGGTCGGTGGCGGTTGCTCCCAGAATGTGCCGTCGCCAGCGTACATCACCTGGTCCTTGGTGCGCAGGTTCAGCAGGGCACGTGCAAGGTTCTGCACCTCCGGGGCGACCTCGCGAACCGCGTACCAAGCGGCTGTCATGACGGTGTTCTCATATCGGTGGTTCTCCGCGGGAGATCGCTCCGGGTCCTCCACGCCGAGATCCATCACCATGGCCTCCGGGAAGCCGTAGTAGATGAAGAACATGATGCCCGTGCCGCCGTGGGCAAGGAACGAGAAAACGAGGAATCGGAGGTCCGCCTCGCCTGGAACACGATAGGCGTAGTCCGGCCTTTCATGCTCACGACCGAATGCCTGAAGGAACATCCAGTACGGAAGCCGGTAACGAGAGGCCGTCTGCCTTCCCCAGGCCAAGTCATACAAGTACGTCTGCGCGAGCTTGCCGTCTCGCAAGAGCGGGTACTCGTCGAAACTGAAGAGGTCCGGCTTGCATTTCTGAATGTAAGAATCGTGGTCCACTTTAGTAATGGAGAGGTTCGCAAAAACGGGGAGGTCGGGGTATGTCCTCCGGACCCAGTCGGAGATGGCGGCGATCTGATCCAATGCCTCGGTGGAGCCTGGTTCATCGCCAGCAATGATGAACGCACAGCCGGGAATTGCCAGGGCGGCAGCCACGGCCTCCTGCCCGCCGCGGGTACCGCAGGCCCAGGCCAGGCCGGCGTCGTGCGCGGCCTGGAACATATGGCACCCGGGCATCGGCTTGAACCAGATGAGCGTGTTGAGGTTGGCAGCGGCAAAGCGAGCCATGCGCTCGGGGAGGCAATCCCGTGGCACGCAGTTGTGCATGGCTGCGTATGTGAGCGGGCGCGGCTCCTGCCACCGCTCATATTTCTCCGAGTATGGATACCACGCCCAAGCTGTCGTGGCGAGAAGCGGTAATAGCACAGCGGGGAGTGTGAACTTCCTCATCACCGATCTCATGATATTCTCTCCTCAGAGCCTGTCGTAACAAAGGCCGCTGTCATCCCGAGCGTGAGCGAAGCAGCTTGGTGGGGAGTCGCGCGCCCCTCCCAAGATTCCTGCTGATGTCCCTATGATACTGCAAGAACGAGCGGCCTCTACTTGGGGTCACAGGGAAGGAAATCCTTGTTCGGCGAAAGAGCACTTGGCTGTGTGCTGCTCCCACAGTCAGGTAAGGGGCCACACCCTTTTTGGGGGGTGTCAGCAAGAGAGGACGCGATCCCTCGTACCGTTGCTTGTGCGGGCGTATCTCCGGAATGGTGAACCGCCCCTTAGTCGAGGTCTGCTTTCTTGCGCCCGCAATGATTACCCTTTCGAGCTTTGGGACTATCTCTTTCTTCTTCTCCGGGTGCGCTTTCAACAGTACGCTCAGTTGGGCTGGCGTCTGTGCCCGTTCGACCTCGGCGTCGTCAGTCACCTGTTGAGCCTGAGCAGCAGGAATCCCTCCCCGGGTAGACGGAAGGAGAGGCAGCACAGTACTCAACGCCCATATCAGCAGGAAGCACAGACCACGCTGTTTTACTCTACTCCCCTCTGCCACTGTGGGCTACAGGTAGTATTGGCTATGGAGCCCTTTGGTATCTGCGGCCTTCATCATATTTCCAGCCCCCGCCCATGTCAACAGTCCATGCCGCTCTGCCGCTGGCACGTGATAGGCGCATAAGGTCTGCCGAAGGGCCTACCGGTTTTCGCCTGGTGGCTGGACGCGCTCACCGAGTAGGGCAGCCGCGGCGGAATCAGGAGGACAGGCCCCGCTCAGCCGCGGCGGGGTCTTTCTTCCCAATATGCCCGGAGAGGCCTCACGGCATTGAGGCCCCCAGCATGGGCGGCCAGGCCCTACCCGGAGAGGCAATTACAGAGCATAGAGCGCACTTCGTTCGCACCAACAGACGCGCCATGCCAGGTTAGACGTTCCTGAGCAGCAGTGATTGCCGCGCTCACTAATGAGTCAAGCACATCCCTCGGCAGATTGGTTTCCTCGGGAGAATTGCGGATCTCCTGCCAAGCGTTCAGAGCACCAACGTCATGCCACAGGTAATGGGCGTCGAGTCGGGCTGCATTAGACCGGAGGAAGTGCCGCAGGAAGCACGTGCTCTGGTAGGCGCGATCGCCTGCATCCTGCTGGAATCGGGCGAAGTACTGGCAGAAACGCTTCTCCGACCACCACCACCCGATCGGCCAGAAGTCCAGGAACACTGCACCATCGCTGCCGAGTATCACATCGCGGGGCAGAATGTCAACGATGCCGAGAGTCGGCCTTGGCTCTACGCAGATCGCCTCTGCTATCTCTTGGCAAGCGGCCTGCAGATTGACCTCATCGATACCCGGCCCTATCTGTCTGGTCAGGCGCATCAGACTCGTCGCGAACTCGTGCGTGTCAGGAACTGTCGGTTCCTGCAATGGCATGATCTCTTCCACCAACCTGGTTGCGCGCTCCACATGGGCGAGCCCTTGGATGCAGCTCTCCAGTGCCGCTTCTCGCTCCTTGCTCTTGGGCTGCTTCAGCACGTCCTCCAGCGAAGGCCCCTCAATCCACTCCATCACGAGAACTCCGCTGTCTTCGTCGTGCCAGTGGAGTTGAGGTACTGGGTATCCCGCAACGTGGAGGCCGCGCAGAAGATCCGCCTCCGCTCTCATGTCCTCCTGCTGGCGCGGCAGTTTCACGCAGTACTGTTGTTCATCCCACCGCAGGCACCAGATGCGCCGCCAGAACAAGGCCAAATCGCCCTCGTCCTGCGCCAGAGGTGCGTGCCACTTGGCAAGTTGGAGCCGTATCCAGCCAGTATCCGCGCCCACTCTCGATCCACCTCGCAAGTGCCCGCAGGCCGGGCATGCCACCGCAATCATACTCCAGAAGATGCCTGGCTCGTAATCTTGATGCAGGTGAGCCGCGGCGGGGTCTTTCTTTCTGCCTTACCCCCAGAAACCACTCACTTCGGCCTTGACTTCCCCGCCAAAGCAGGCATGAATGTAATGGCAAACAGGTGTGTAATAGCGAGGCAGAGGATGGCACAGACGCAGATAACGAGCGGCCCCTACACCCAGCGGGGCCGGGAGGGAAGCGGGATGGTAACGTTCACGCGCCTCGCGAGCGACGCGCCCCCAATTCCTCTCATACGGATGCTTGGCACAGGGAGCGAGATTCCTCCCTCGCTGCGCTCGATCGGAATGACATTCCGTGGGGCTGGCGGCGACTAGTAACATGGCGCCTGTGCAGTCTCAGCGTGACTCGGCGTTCGTCGGTGGTTACGATGGCTTGTTGGCCGCCCCTCACCCAGCCTTCTCCCACCGCATGAGGTGGGTGACCGCGCCCAGGGTGCTGCCGCGCTGAATCTCTTCCCGAATGCGGTTCTCCTGCTCGAGCACGCCCTGTGCGCGGTTGGCGTACTCGGCCGCCCGCTCCCGCGGCACCACGCACACCCCGTCGTCGTCCCCCAGCACCCAGTCCCCCGGTCGCACCGCGACCCCCGCGATCTTGATCGGCACGCCGATCTCGCCGTACCCTCGGGGTTCGCCGGCGTTGGGCATGATGTGCCGCGCGAAGGCGGGGAACCCCAGTCGCCGAATCTCGGGCGTATCGCGGATGGCGCCGTCAATCACCACCCCTGCCAGCCTGCGCTGGAGCGCGCTGTAGGTCGCCAACTCGCCCCACAGGGCGGGGCCGACGCCGCCCGCCTCGATCACCACGATGTCGCCTTCGCGCGCCTCGTCAAGCGCTTGAATGGGCTTCGACCAGTCGCCGGGGGCGGTGCGTACCGTCACCGCCGGCCCGCACATGCGCGCGCCGGGGGTGATGGGGTGGATCCCCGGCAGCACGCCGCCGCGGTGCAGGGCATCGGAGAGATTGGCGGTCGAGACCCTCGACAGCACCTCGCGGATACTCTCCATAGTCGCGCGTTTGTAGAGGTCGGTGGCGACCTTGGCGCCGGTGTCAATCGCCTGGCGGATCGCCGCGGTGGCGGCCCGGGCATCGGCCGACTTGGTGATGGCCCCGCCGACGATGATGACGCGCGCGCCGGCGGCGACGGCATCGGCGGCGTTCTCGGAGTGGATACCCCCCGCCGTCGCCACCGGAATGTTCACCGCCTGCGCGACCTGCTTCAGCATATCGAAGGCGTACCCCCCTTGCATCTGCACGTCAATCGCGGTATGGCAGGCGATGTAATCGGCGCCGAGCTGCTCGATATGGCGCGCGCGCCCCACCGGGTCGCCGCAGCCGATGAGGTCCACGATCACCCGGTTGCCGTAATTGCGCGCAGCCTCGATGCACTCGGCGATGGTGGAGTCGGCGGCGGCGCCCAGGACGTCCACGATATCCGCGCCCGCCTTCGCCGCCGCCTCCAGCTCGATGCGCCCGGCGTCCATGATCTTCATGTCGGCGACGATCGTGCGGTCGGGGAACTTGCGCCGCAGCGCGCGCACGGCGTCCAGGCCCTCGCTCTTGATCAGCGGGGTGCCGGCCTCGATCCAGTCCGCGCCCCCGGCGACGGCCTCCGCCGCGCACCGCAGCGCGCGGTCGAGGTCCACGAAATCCAGCGCCACCTGCAGAATCACGCGATCTTGCTCAGGCATGATGTGTCACCTCGAGTGGGCGCGAGAGATCCATTCCTGACTCGCACCGGCGGCCTAGCCGACGGAGAAGAGCCGCTCCACCGCCGGCGTGCGGCCCAGGATGCGCGCGACGCGCTGCTCCTCGTTGACGGGGCTGCCGGTGTCGGGGTCCACCGCTTCGATGCCGCCGCCGATGACCTGAGTAGCCAGGCGTCCGGCGGCGTCCGGATTGCCCCACAGGTGGGGCGCGTCGAGCACCCCCTCCCGGATCGCTCGCGCCAGGGTCTTGGCGTCGGTCAGCGGGTCGTGCGCGCCATCGCCCAGGGCGCGGATGGCGGCGATGGTGACCTGCGCCTCCCGCAGCAAATGCCGCTTGCGCGCCTGCACCGCCGGGTCGGCGAGCAGGTCCACCATACCGACGCTGCAGTTGCGCAGCACGCCGTCGGCTATTTTGCAGCTCTCGACCAGCTCCTCGGCGGTCACCGCGTGATCGCCCTCGCAGAAGCCGACGACGTGGATGATGCGCGGCGCCAGCGCGAGCTGCACCACGGTCGAGGCGGCGAGCTGTCCCTTGGCGATGTCGGGATCGGTGGAGAAGTGCATCAGCCCCGCGCGCGTTTGTCGAATGCTGGTGAAGCCTTCGCCGTGCAGACTCTCGACCGCGGCCGCCTGCGCCAGCATCTTCGCCAGGTCCATCGCCGCGTGCATGGTCGCCGGGGTGTTGAACATGTACTGCGAGACGTAGGTGCGCACGCCCAGCGCCTGGGCGTTGTACGCCGCGACGTAGGCCATGGCGACCGACAGCGTGTCGTGCGCCTCGCGCAGGCTCCAGTGATGGGGCTCGTTGAGCTCGACCGGGAGGCCGCGCTCGGCGTACCAGCGGATCGCCTGCTGGTTCTCGGCGATGGACTCCTGCGGCGGGCGATCAGAGCGCCGGTCCAGGGTGTTGTACCAGCACAAGGGGATGGCGGCCCACGCGTTGTGAATGGTTTCCGTCGCCACCTGGGCCCATTGCACGAGGTCGCGGGTGCCGGAGTAGATGCGCAGGAGGGGGTGGTTGCCGGTGCGCGTGGCGTCGTAGATGGCGCGCAGGTCGTCCGGCGTGCGCAGTGCCACGCCGCCCGCGCCGGAGAGCTCCGGCTGCATCTCCTGGGGGCGGAAGAAGTGCTCCTGGGCATTCTGGTCGGGGCCGATCGAGAGGACGTCGAGCACGCGCGCTTGCGCGATCTGCCGCGCACCGGCCACCGTCTCCTCCATCGTCGGCCGGCCGAAGTGATGCCGCAGCAGCGGGTAGGGGGCCTTGCGGTCGAGGCGCTCCAGAAGGGTGACCCCGAAGTCTTCGGGCGCACGCCGCAGATGTTCGCCGCGCAGATAGGCGACCACCGCGTCGGGTTCCTCGGCGCCGCAAAAGGTGGCCTCGAACAGCCCCGACTCCGCCGCCACCTCGCACACCGGCGGCGTGCCCCCGGCGACGTAGCGTTTGCCGTCAAGGCCCTGCGCGCGCACCTGCCGCGCCAGCTCGGCGAACAACTCGCGCGCGACCTCGGGGGTGAGGCGATAACTGACGGCGACGATGTCGGGGTCGCGCTCGCGGATGGCGCGCACGAGGTCGTCAACGCTCACTGCCGCGCCCAGATACTCGATCTCGTGGCCCAGGCGCTGG
>DATLAK010000073.1 GCA_035527535.1 Armatimonadota bacterium | reverse complement strand
CCTACTCCCCGCACGCGTTAGCCGCCGGGATCCGGCGCATGGACCTGGTCCATCAGCAGCAGGAGATCGAGGCCAAGAAGATCCAGGCGCGCCGGCAGATGCGCGCGGCGGCAGTCAAGGTGAAGGCCGCGGGCTACGAGTTGAAGGCGGTGGAGCGCCGCCTGGAGGACGCCCGCGACGATTTGGCCAAGACCCAGGGCCAGCTTCGCAGCACGCGCGATCAACTGCAGGATGTGAACCGCCGCCTCGAGGGTACCCGCGCGCGCCTGCAGGCCCATCGCCGAGCGATGGGCGATCGCCTGGTGGTCATCTACGAGTTCGGCGGCGTGCGGTACCTGGATGTTCTCGTCCGCGCCGCCGGCTTCGCCGATTTCGCCAACCGCCTGTACCTGGTGCAACTGGTGGTGGACCAGGACCTCGGCCTGATGCGGGGAATGGAAGCAGAGCGCCAGCGCATCGAGTCTTACCGGCGCGCGGTGGAGGCCAAGGAAGACAAGATCGCCAAGCTCGAGGTGCAGATTGCTCGCAAGCACGACGAGTACGACAGCCAGCGGCAGGAGAAGAAACGGCTGGTCGGCAAGCTCGAGCAACAGCGCCGGTACTGGGAGCGCGCGCTGGCGCAAATGGAGCGGGACTCGCGCGACATCGCGGCCCAGATCCGCCGCTACCAGCGCACCACCGGCCGCTACCGCTACGCGACCCCATGGACCGGCAGCTTCCTGCGGCCCGTGCAGGGCGGCATCACCTCGGGCTTCGGCTATCGCATGCACCCCATCCTCAAGGTGCGCAAGATGCACACGGGGGTTGACATCGCGGCCGCCACCGGCACCCCCATCCGCGCCGCCGACGCGGGCACCGTCATCTGGAGCGGCTCGCGCGGAGGCTATGGCCAGTGCGTGATCATTGACCACGGCGGCGGCATGAGCACCGTCTATGGGCACTGCTCGCGGCTGGCGTGCCGCATCGGCGAGGAAGTCCGCAAGGGCGAAGTCATCGGCTACGTCGGCAGCACGGGCCTGGCCACCGGGCCGCACCTGCACTTCGAGGTGCGCCGCAACGGCCGCCCGATAAACCCGTTGTCGTTCTAGCCCGGGCTGCTCACGCCTCACCCGGGCTATCGGTCGGTCATCCCCCCGAGCCGGGCGCCGCGACCGGCGTCCCTTAGGCCGCGGTCTCGCAGCCTGCGTGCACGGCCCGCAGCGTATGCGAACAGCAGCGGGCGACGGCTGTGTCATTCAGGGCCCCGACGTGTCGGGGCGAAGAATCTCGCTCCCAGCATGCGCAGCGGTGAAGGAACAACCGTCTTGCGCGACCATTACGACCGGTGTCTCCCCCGTCGAGGCCCCGGGGTGGGAGGAAAGTCTCCAAGGGCGACCGAGGCTCCTGCCCTACGGGGCCTACCCGACCGCCGGCGTGCCCGCCCACCTCGTGCCGCGCTGCAACAGCAGGCGAAACATCTCGTGGCCGCAGGCGTTGGGGTTGTGCCCCAAGGCCAGGTAGAAGACCCGTCCCCGCCCCCAGGGCTTGGTCCACGCGACCGGCACCGCACGCCCCTGCCACAGCGCCGAGCACAGCACGCCCGCGCGCGGGTCGTAGTCGAGCACGTACTGCTCGTCCTCGACCATGAACTCGGTCAGTCCCTGGGTGATGGGGTGGTCGGGATCAACCACGCTCACCTGGTAGGGGCGGAAGCGCGGGTGGGTGACGAAGTGGCCTCCGACCATGGCGCGATACTCCGGGCAGTCGCGGAAGGAATCCGCGGCGGAGTGGACGCCGACAAAGCCTTTGCCCGAGGCGATGAAGTTGAGCAGGCCGTTCTTTTGGGCGTCGCTGATCTCGCCGACGGTGTAGTAGAAGACGACCACGTCGTAGGGATCGAGGTTGGGCGATTCCAGCACCGACAGGTCTTCCTCGACATAGGTGAGGTCGAACTCCGCCTCCGCCTTGAGCGCATCGGCGATCGCCTCGCCGCAGCCCTTGGCGTCGTGGATCTCGCCCCCTGCCAGCAGCAGCGCTTTCGTCCGTGCCATGCGTTCCTCCTGATGGGCGCGCCGCTGAGCCAGGGACGTCGCGCCAAATCACGGGCAGTGTCTTCAACGGCGGCGCGGGATATCCTGCACGGGGATGGCGGCGCCGCCCGCAGCGGCGCGAGTGGCGGCTCGCAACTCAGTCCACGGCGACGGCGGCGACGATCTCGGCCACCAGGTCGGCGGCGCCGACGCCGGCGATGCGCGCCTCGGGGCGGACGATGACGCGATGGCCGAGGACGGCGGGGGCGAGGCGCTTGATGTCGTCGGGCAGGACGTAGTCGCGCCCAGAGACCGCCGCCAGGGCCTGGGCGGTGCGGAAGAGATGGAGCGAACCACGGGGGCTGGCCCCGAGGTAGATTTGGGGGTGGGCGCGGGTGTGAGCGACGAGGTCGAGGATGTACTCCTGGGCGCGCTCCTCGACCCGCACCTCGCGCACCGCTCGCTGCATGGCCAGCACCGACGCGGCGTCGGTGACCGCGCCGATACGGGCGATGGGATGCTCGCGCTGCTGCTCCACCACCACTGCGCGCTCAGCCTCGCGGCTGGGGTAGCCCAGCCGCAGGCGCATCATGAAGCGGTCGAGCTGCGACTCCGGCAGCGGGTAGGTGCCCTCGTACTCGATGGGGTTCTCGGTCGCCATGACCACGAACGGCCGCGACATGGGGTGGGCGACGCCATCCGCCGTGACCTGCTTCTCCTCCATGCACTCCAGCAGCGCCGACTGGGTCTTAGGGCTGGCGCGATTGATCTCGTCGGCCAGCACCACGTGGGCGAAGACGGGCCCGGGAACGAAGCGAAACTCCTGGCGCCGCTGGTCGTAGATGGAGACCCCGGTGACGTCGGAGGGCAGCAGGTCGGGAGTGAACTGGATGCGCTTGTACGTGCACCCGAGCGAGATGGCGAAGGCGCGCGCGAGCATGGTCTTGCCCACGCCGGGCACGTCCTCAAACAGCACATGCCCGGCGCAGAGCAGCGCCACCAGCGCCTCTTCAATGACCTCGCGCTTGCCGAAGATGACGCGGGCGACGTTGTCAACTATCGGTCCCGCGACCGCCGCCACGCCGGGCAGGCTCACGGACGCAGCGTCAACCTCGAGCGCGTCATCCGGCGCGCGTTCCGGGAATCCTTCTCGCTCCACGCGCTACCACTTCGGGGCGTCATCGCGAAGTCCCTGCCGCAGAGAAAGGCGGGGCGCGCACCGCGCGCCGCCTCACCCGCCGGCGAAAAGCTCGATGGTGTCAGCGCGCAGGGCGGACAGGTTGCCATGGCGATCCTGCACCTGGGCGTACACCGCGCGCGCTCCGTCCGCGCCCGCCGCCAGCGTCCACGCGAACTGGCCGTAGTTGCACTGGCTCAGCGACTGCCAAGACCCCCACGGGTCGGCATAGCGATTCTTGAATCGCACCGACGCCGCACAGTCGGGATAGACGGTGAGCGCGACGTTGGGGCTGATGGTGGTCGGCGCATTGCCGTTGATGTTGAAGCCTTTGATGATCGGCGCGGCGGTGGTGTCGAGATCAATCGAGTCGTAGCGCACCGATGACAGCAGGCCGTGGTGATCCCGCGCCTGGACATAGACCACGCGCGGGCCGTCACCCCCCGCGGCCAAGGTGCGCGCGAACTGCCCGTAGTCGCACCGGCTCAGCGGCTGCCAAGACCCCCACGGGTCGGCGTAGCGGTTCTTGAAGCGCACGTCGGTGGCGCAGTCAGGATAGACGGTGACCGTGACGTCAGGCGTGACAGTGAACGCCGCGCCGCTGTTGATGGTGACGGACTTGACGATGGGGGCGGCGGTGGAGTCGAGATCAATGACGTCCACCGACGTATTCGACGGCTGGGCGTCAGCGGTCTGGCACATTGCGTACACCGCGCGGGGCCCGTCGCTGCCGGCCGCCAGCGTCCACGCGATGACCGTGGAATCGCTGCCCGGCGTGTAAGCGTAGGGGCCCTGCCACGGCGCGGCGTAAGTGTTCTTGAGGTAAACCTCGGAGGCGCCGCGGGCGTAGATGCGAGCGTTTACCGTCGGGGTCGAGGTCCAGGGCGCGTTGTCATTGATCAGAGCGCGACATAGGAACGGGCCCGCCAGGGTTCCCGCGTCGGGCAGGCGCGCAGTATGGCCGGCGCCATCGTCGCACCAGAAGTAGTAGGTGTGGGTGCCGAGGGGCAGCGGCGTGGAGTACTCATAGTCTCCGTCGAAGGCACTGCCGGTCGCCAACGTCATCGCGTGCGGCGCGTCGTCAACGGCCACCGTGATCGCGCTCGGGGGCGTGCCCGCGGGGTGGTAGTAGTGGACGCGGAAACGGAAGATGGTGCCCGCGCCGTAGTGCGCGGGATCGGAGGGATCGCAGCCGCCGCCGGTCAGTCGGGGCGTGTCGGCCACCACCTTGACCGATCCCGGCGCGCCCCAGGACTCGCCGTAGGAGGAGCTGGCGGCGGTGACGCCGATGGAATAGGTGCCGGGGGTGTCAACTCTCAGCGTCCAGGCCGCCGATGTGCCGGCGCCGCTCGGGATGGCGCCCAGGGGCTGCGGATTAGCTCCCGAGACCAACGTGATGCCTGCGGGGACTGCGAGCTGCGCGCTGCAGCCATGAGCGAACAGGTCGCCCTGGTTGGCGACGTTGACGGTGACCAAGAAATCCTGGCCTGGCAGCGGCGTGTACGCCGGCTGGCCGGGGACGTTCAACTGCGGCCCGGTCGCGACCGTGAGGGGCTCGTCGCCCGCGAGCGCGAAGTCCTCGTAGGCGACGCCGGCAAACGAGGTGCTGTAGGCGTTGACCTTGATCACCAGGCTGCCGGCGCGATTGCTCACGACCTGCTCGACGTTGTCACCGGACGAGATGGAGGAGGAGACGACGGCGTTGTCCGCCTGGGCGTAGAGCCGCAGGTCGAGGTCGCTCAGGCTGTAGTACGTGCCGGGGTAGGAGGCGCCGCTGTAGTTCACATGGCGGTCCCACGCCAGGGTGAACTTGTCGCCGCCGGCGCCGTCCACCCGGTAGAGGCGAAAGGCGTTGGCGCTGCCGGCGGGATAGACGAAGCCCGCCAGGGAGTCGCTGCGATGGTAGTAGGCGTACCACATGTCGAGGTAGCCCCAGCCCCAGGCGGGGTCCCAGCCGGCGGAGCCGCGGTCTTCCGAGGCGTTGATGAGAACCGCCTTCTGACGCATCGGCTCCAGGATGCCGGCGTCCGCCAACAGCAGCACCGCGCCCGCGACGTGGGGCGAGGCCATGCTGGTGCCGCTCATGGTGACGAAATCGGCGCCGGCGCCCTCCCAGGCGTTGTTGCAGGAGGTGATGCTTTGCCCGGGCGCGGTGAGGTCGGGCTTCTTGCGACCACCTGGCGTGGGGCCGCGGCTGCTGAAGGCGGAGATCAGGTCGTCGCCGCGGCCCGAGGTGTTGTTGTCGTTGGCGGCGGCCACGCACAGCAGGTTGTAGGCAACCCCCGGCGAGTTGAGCGTGTAGAGATCGGGGCCGGCGTTTCCGGCGGCGACCGCGGCCGGCGTTGTGAAGGCGTCGGCGTCATCCACGATCGCATCCCAGAAGCGGTCGAAGCCCGAATCGTCCGCCGCCGCGAGGCCGCCCGCGCTGAAGTTGAGCACGTCGGGCCGCACCGCGGAGGTGGTCAGCGCCCAGTCCACCGCGGCCATCACATCGCTCAGCATCAACATCCCGGAACCGTCGGTCGCATTGTAACCGGCCTTCAGGTTGAGCGCCTGGGCGCTGCCGTAGGCCACCCCCTTGTAGGTCGTGTTCCCGCTCACCGCGATGCCGGCGACGTGGGTGCCGTGTCCGTTGAGGTCGTCGGTGGTGGACGGGTTGTCGGCGTAGTCGGTCTGGGTTTGGGCAGAGGCGTGAAAAGTGCGGCTGCTCCAGGTAGTTGCCGTCAGCGCGGGGTGGGTCGTGTCTACCCCGGCGTCCACGATGCCGGGTGTGAACAGGCCGCCGTCAAAGCCGTTGCTCCAGAAGGTGTCGGCGCGCATCGAGTATGCGCTGGTGTTCAGACGCAGCGGAAGCTTGCGGTCCGCCACCACGTAGGCGACGCCCGGCCGGTCGGCGATCCCGGCCAGGGCGACGCCGGGCACTCGCGCCGCCAGCGCGTTGACGGTCGTATAGTGGTAGAGGACGCGGCCGTCCACCGCCGCCACGTCGTCCGCGACTGACTGCTGCTGCGGCCACGTCAGCCCCCGAACCTCCTCTATCACCTCGTCGCGCAGGCGGCGGCGCAGCTCCCTGGCTTCGGCGGTGAGGCCCCGCAGCGCGGCGCGGTCGGCATCGGTCATGGCGGCATACTCGCGCCGGGCGGCGGCCCGCACCTGGTCGCGCGTCGCGCCCGGCGGCAAGGGTCGGTAATCGCCGGCGGCGAGGGCCCGAATTCGCGCGTCAATCCCACGCCACTGCGGCTGGTAGAACGACCGCGCCACCGCCGTGATCTCGAGCGACGGCTGATCGGCGAGAAACACGATGACGCCCACCAGCTCCCCGCGGCCGAGCATCGGCACCAGCTCGTCGCCGAGCTTGGTCTCGACCAGGCGCACGGTGGCGGCGTCGGGCGGCCGCGGCGGCTTGGCGGCCGCTCCCTCGGAGCGGTAGCCGGCGGCCACCGCAGGGGTCGTCGCCACCAGCACCAGCGCGACGACCGGCAGGCCCGCGCTTGCGAGCATCAGGATGCGTTTCATCGGTCCTCCGTAGAGCGTATCGGCAACGGACGCAAGCACTGCGCCCGCGGAGGCGGGAGGGAACAACTACGCGCCTCGCGGGCATGCCTCCATCTCGACGGATACCATGTATCAGGCGCCCCCGTCAAGCTCGCTCCATAATCTACCCGCTCGCATCGGCGATCATGCAGGCCTCCGGCGCCTCGCGGGCCACCGCCTCGGTGTGCGGGCAAACCTGACCTCAACGACGCCGGGCCGCGGCGAGATTCCTCGCTGCGCGCTGCCGCGCGATTCGCGCGACCACGCTCCGTTCGGAATGACACCACCGGATCACTGTCACTCAGAGCGTCTTGTCCCCCGCAGCCTTGGCGAAGGGGGAAGCGAAGAGTCTCGCCTGCGCAATAGCGCGAAGTGATGGGCGACTGCCGGGCCGGCCCGCGCTTGACAGGCCCGCACCCGGGCGTTATGATATATGCGGATAGGCACATATATCATGGCGGCCAAGCTAAACGAGATGCTGCGCGCGCTGGCGGACCCGACGCGCCTGCGGATCCTGACGCTGCTGCAGGGGTGCGACGAGTTGTGCGTGTGCGAGCTGGTGGAGGCGCTGCGGCTCCCGCAGTACCACGTCTCGCGGCACCTGCGCACCCTGCGGGCGGCGGGGCTGGTGCGCGGTTGGCGCCAGGGCCGCTGGATGCACTACTGCCTCAACCCGCGCCTGGCGGGTGCTGATCGCCCCCTGGTGGCGGCTGCCTGCGCCCGCGCCGCGGCCGAGGCGACGATGCGCGCCGATGCGCGGCGGCTGCGCCAGTGCCTGCGCCCGCGCGCCGGGCGTGGCGGGTACATCTTGCGCTGCTGCGTCCGCAAGGAGAGCGTCTGATTATGAGCCGCACCGCGAGCGCAAGGCTGAGTTTCCTCGATCGCTACCTTACGCTGTGGATCTTCCTGGGCATGGCCTTCGGCGTCGCCCTGGGGTATCTGGTGCCGGGGGTGGTGGGACTGATCACCCGCTTCCAGGTGGGCACGACTTCGATTCCCATCGCCGTCGGCCTCATCCTCATGATGTATCCACCGCTGGCGAAAGTGCGCTACGAGGAGCTGGGCGAGGTCTTTCGCAACCCGCGGGTGCTGACCCTGTCGCTGGTGCAGAACTGGGTCATCGGGCCGCTGCTGATGTTCGGGCTCGCGATTCTCTTCCTGCGCGGCTACCCGGAGTATATGGTCGGGCTGATCATGATCGGGCTCGCGCGCTGCATCGCCATGGTCATCGTCTGGAACGACCTGGCGCAGGGCGACCGCGAGTACGCGGCAGGGCTGGTGGCCTTCAACTCCATTTTCCAGGTGCTGTTCTACGCGCTCTATGCCTATGTCTTCATCAAGCTGCTGGCGCCGTTGGCGGGGGTTGATTTCGGCGACGTGGACCTGAGCAAGATCACCATGGGCGGCATCGCCCGGAGCGTGTTCATCTACCTCGGCCTCCCCTTCCTCGGTGGGCTTCTCACCCGGATAGTCCTCATCCGGGCAAAGGGGCGGGCCTGGTACGAGCAGGCGTTCATCCCCCGCATCTCCCCTATCACCCTCATCGCCCTGCTCTTCACCATCGTGGTCATGTTCTCACTCAAGGGCGAATACATCGTGGCGCTGCCACTGGACGTGCTGCGCATCGCGGCGCCGCTGCTGGTTTACTTCGTGATCATGTTCCTGGTCTCGTTCTATCTGGGCGCGAAGATCGGGGCCGATTACGGCCAGACGACGACCCTCGCCTTCACCGCCGCCAGCAACAACTTCGAGCTCGCGATCGCGGTCGCGGTAGCGGTGTTCGGCATCAACTCCGGGGCGGCGTTCGCCGCGGTCATCGGGCCGCTGGTGGAGGTGCCGGTCCTGATCAGCTTGGTCAACGTCGCGCTGGCGTTTCGCCGGCGCTACTTCGCTGGTTCGCCTGGGAATGCGGTCGGGCAATGAGAGGAGTGGTTATGAGCAGACAATCAGTCGCAGTGCTTGCCGTGGTCGCCGTCATCGGGATCCCAACGGCGATGATCCTGTACAACAGGTCGGCGGCCAGAGACGTGGCCGTCAGTCCCGGGGCCGCCGCCGCCGGGAGCACAGAGGCCGCGCAGACACCCCGCGCACCGGCCAGCCCGGCCGAGCGAACCCTTGATCGGGCCCGCAAGCAGGGCAAGTACGCATTCCTGCTGTTCTACCGACCAAAGGATCGCGGCGACGCCAAGATGAGGGAGGTCTTCGAGCGGGCGCAGACCCGGTTGACTGAGAAGGCGGCGTTCGTGTCGGTTGACGTCGGCGCCAAGGCCGAATCGCGGCTGATCGAGCAGTATGCGGTGAGCAAGGCGCCGCTGCCGTTGACCCTGGTGATGGCGCCCAACGGCGCGGTCGTGAACGCCTTCCCCAAGGCGGTGGACGAAAAGACGCTGGCCCGCGCCTTCGTCTCGCCCAAGCTGGCGGAGGTGAGCAAGGCGCTGCAAGACCGCAAGCTGGTTACCCTCTGCCTGCAGAACGCGCGCACCAAGCACAATGCCGAATCACGGCAGGCGGCGCAGCAGTTCGTAGGTGATCCGAGCCTCGCGGGGCAGGCCGTGCTCATCACAGCCGATCCCTCCAAGGAGCCCGACCTACTGAAGCGCTGCGGCATCCGGAGCACCCCGACGGAATCCACGGTCGTAATGCTGCTGCCTCCGGGGCAGTTGGCAGCTAGCGTGGCGGGTAGCACAACGAAAGACGCTCTCCTGGCGAAACTGCAGGCAGCCCTTGCATCGTGCGGCAGTGGCTGCGGGCCCTCTGGCTGCGGCCAATAGGTAAGGAGTCGACTTTGACCACATTCTTGCTCGTGCTGAAGGAGCTGCGCGAGCGCAAGAGCCAGTTGCTGACCAGCTTCGTGGCGATCGCGTTGGCCCGTTGACGCGTCGAGCGCCATCGCGTTCTAACCATCGCTCAGTGAGGAGGAGCATGTGATGAAACTACAGATACTTGGCCCCGGCTGCGCGCGATGCAAGCAACTGCTTGCCAATGTACAGCAGGCGGTTGCCGACATGGGCGGTGCAGTCGAGGTCGAGAAGGTGGAGGACATCAAGGAGATCATGAAGTTCCGCGTGCTCGCCGCCCCCGCGCTCGCGGTGGACGGCGTGGTGAAGGCGGCCGGACGGGTGCTATCGCCCGATGAGATCAAGAAGCTGCTCGGCAGATGAGCGAGGTACGTGTCATGGAAAACGACAAGCCTGGCCTGATCATGTGTGTGTGCACCGGCAAGTGCCCGGGGTTCGCGAAGATGGACATCTGGGACTTCATCAACCGGGTGCGGGTGGAGCTACCCGTCGAGTACGGGTTCATCCACCCCCAGCTCTGCGAGGAGGATGGAGATCGATTCCTCGCCGACTTCCTGCAGGCGCACCGCAAGGTCATCGTCGCCGGTTGCGCGCCGAACATGCAGTACAAGATGTTCCGGGACGCCTTTGCCGCGGCCGGCTTGGACATCAAGGCTGACCTCGTGCCGCTGGACATCCGAGATATGACCACCGACGAGGCGGTGCAGAAGGTGGCCGACGCGTTGGTTGCGAGTGAGGGACAGTCGGCATGAGCGATGAGACCTTCATGGGCGTGCCCAGGGAGAAGATCCCCTGGTTCCCGACCATTGACTACAGCAAGTGCGACTTCTGTATGGAGTGCGACAAGTTCTGTCCCCATCAGGTGTTCGAGCGCCGGGAGGGAGAGGTGAAGCTTGTCGTCGCGAACCCCACGAACTGCGTCGTGTTCTGCCGTGCCTGCGCCAAGACCTGTGGGCCGGACGCGCTCTCCTTCCCGAACAAGCAGGAGATCATCGAGCTGATCAAGCGCCTGCGGGAGGAGGGCAGCAATGGCTGAGCGGTTCGCGGTGCTGCCCTGCAACGGCCTGGACAAGCCGGCCGGGCCGCTTGCCCGCGAGATCGCGCTGGCCTTGGTCGAGGCCTGTCAGGGCGAGCTGATCTGCCCGGTCCTCTACAACAACCTCCCGGCGCTGTATGCGAAGGCGCTGGAGCTTCCTCTGATCGTGATCGACGGATGTGGGACCCGGTGCGCTTCCAAGCTGGCGACTGAGCACGACCTGAAAGTGCGGCGCAAGCTCCAGGTCACTGATGCTCTCAAGGAGATGGGGGAGTCGGCCGGTGAGACGCTTACGCCTGACCCGGAGCGACTCGCGCTCTGCCGCCGGCTCGCCGAGAGGCTGCTCGCGGCTCCGGCCGAGGGGTGCGCCGTCGATGCCGAGGCGGCCTTCGCGGAGCCGGTCGAGTACGCCACCGTCACCCACGATAAGTTCATCTTCCGCATTCCCACGCAGGGCTACCTGTTCAACGAAAACCACTGCTGGGCGCACATCGCCGGCAGCCGTGCCCGCGTCGGGATCTCCGACTACATGCAGCAGGAGCTTGGGGACCTCACCTTCTGTGAGCTGCCGCAGGTAGGAACCGAGGTCGAGCAGTTCGGGGAGATCGGCAGCGTAGAGTCCGTGAAGGCCGTGTCCGACATCATCTCCCCGGTGAGCGGCCGTGTGGTAGCCGTCAACGCCGCGGTAGTCCAGGCGCCTGAACTCATCAACGAGGAACCCTATGTCAAGGGATGGGTAGCGGAAGTGGAGTTACGCGATTTGGAGAACGACCGCGCGCTCCTGCTGGATGGCGAGACCTATCTGGCGCTCGTGCGGCAGAAGGCTGCCGAGTACCGCCCATAGTGGTGTGAGAAACGAAGGGGATAGTGGATGGCTGAATCGGCGAACGGCAGAGTGCTCGTGATCCCATGCAGCGGCATCGGCAAGGTGCACGGGCTGATGGCGCGAGAGGCGACCTACCGCGTCGTGGACGATCTGGAACCGCAGGCGCCGGAAACGCTGTGCCTCGCCCTCTTGGTGAAAGGCGATGAGGAGGCGGTGACGGCGGTGCGCACCCGGCCCTGCATCACCATCGACGGCTGCCCCAAGCTGTGTTCCTACAAGAACGTCGAGCTCGCCGGCGGGAACATCGCAGAAAGCGTGCGCGTGGTGGATGCCTTCAAGGGCCACAAGGGTGCCCAGCCCGGCACCGCGACCGAGCTTGACCATGACGGCTGGACCATCACCGAGGAAATCGCGCAGCGGGTTGCGGCGCGGGTCTGCGAGCTATGCGCTGGAGAGGGGAAGTGACGATGGCAGAGGAGCCGATCAAGGTTGGCATCATCTCTTGTGCCGGCGAGGAGATCCCGGAAGGGACTATCTCGCGTCTCGCCGTACGGCGCGTGCTGGAGCGTCTCCGGCCCGGCCAGACGGTATCGATCTGCCTGCCGCTCTTTCTTGCCGGCGCGGAGGGCGAGCGGGAGTTTGCGCGCAACTACCCGACGATCACCATAGACGGCTGTGACCAGCAATGCGCGAAGTGGGGCACCGAGAAATACAGCGGCCCCGTGAATGCCGCCCTCGTTGTGACCGACCTCCTGAGGAACGCGGCGCCACTGAGCGGAGCGCGCTCCGGCCGCAAGCTTACCGACTGTGACCTGGCTGCGGTCGAGCTGGTGGCAAATAAGATCGTGGAATCGCTCGACCGCGCGGTGGCTGAAGGCTTCGTGCCTGAAGAGGGCGCGGCTGCCGTCTCCTGTGGGTGCGACTGCAGCACGCCCTTGCCGGCCGGCGAGCTGCTTGTGGATGGTGAGCGCATCATTGTCGCCGGGCTGCCGCTGATCTTTCAGCAGTGCGGCGAGGATGGCCTGCCGGCCGACAGCGTGGATCTGGCGCAGCGTCTGGTGGAGGCCGTGGCCGTCTATCACCCCGTACCTGCGTCTCAGCAGGATGCTTACGGGCCGGCCCTTGCGCGGGCATATGAGGCTTATCTGCGGTCCTCGCAGACTTGACGCAGCCGGAATGCGGGGGAACGTGTTGCCCAGAGGAAAGGCTTTGCTGAGGGAGTACAAGTTCCAACTGTTCGCACCCAAGTGCAACCCGTCGGCGGAGTATGTCAACTGCCTGGCCGCCTTGCGCGATGACGTCCGGGAGGTCTTCCCCTACCTCAACGCGACACTCAAGGCCTGTCAGTACAACCCCGATGCGCCTTTTCTGCGCTTTCGCCACGAGGGACACGTGATCGCCCTGCGACCTCGCCAGGCTGCGGTGAGCAAGCTGGCTGATGCGGAGGAGGCGCAGCGAGTGCTTGACTGGGTCAAGGGCCTGGTCAATGAAACCTGGGAGAGGCGCGATCAAATCACCCCCAGTTACCGCCGAGCGGCCGGCCTGACCGCGCTGCAGCTTTACCGGCTGCTCCCGGGCGGCAATTGCCAGAAGTGCGGCGAGCCGACCTGCCTGGCTTTTGCCGTCAAACTCGCGGGAGAAGAGGCGACGCTGGAGAAGTGCTCGCCGCTGTGGGAGACACAACAGGAAGAGAAGCGCAAGGCGCTGGTGGAGCTTCTTCTAGAGGCAGGCTATGAGGTTCCCGAAGACTGGCTATGAGAGGATGAGGAAGCAATGAGAGGATCGAGGTGGATACTGTTAGTGGTGATTCTGGCCATTGTGGCGGTGTTCATCGCCAAAGAGGCAATCAAGGAGCGGTCTTCAGCTCGACCAGCGGCAACCATCGGTGGAGCGGGAAGCGCGCCCGAGGAGACTGCACCTGGCCCGTCGGCGCCCTCCGCGCAGGCCAAGCCAGCCCCGGAGGGAAAGCCGGAGGGGCCTCTGCCCGGCTCAAGGCTCGCGGACTGCCTTAAGAGCGGCCGTCCGACCATGGCTGACTTCGGCAAAGGCTGGTGCGTGCCATGCAAGATGATGGTGCCGGTGCTCAAGCAGGCCGCCCAGGACTACTGGGGCAAGGCCAACATCGTATTCGTGGAGCTAGATGAGTACGCCGACCTGGGCCGGGGGTATCGCATTGCCACCATGCCCACCCAGATCTTCTTCAACACGAAAGGCGAAGAGGTCTCTCGCCACATGGGCTACATGGGGACTGAAGACATCGAACGCGAACTCGCGACATTGGGGCTCAAGAAGTGATGTTCCGAAGACGCAGTGGGTGGGGTTGGTTCTCGTCGTGGCTCGCGGCAGAGAAGCGCGCGAACCGCTTGCCGCTTCTGGTCTCACTGATATGCCTCACGCTATGCATCATTCTGTCTAAGGGATCGGCAAAGCAGGCCTCGGCTGGGGTGCCGGCTCCGACAGTGGACAAGGCCTGCCCCGGCCTGAGCTCAGGCCCCCTCACACAGGCTCGCCTTGTTCGTCTGCCTGATGGTCTGGTGCTTCGTGCGCCCTCAACGCAGATCAATCAGCGAGAGATCTCTGACGAAATCGGAAAGGCGCCGCAACGGCTTCGCGCCCAACTGCGCCAGAATGCCTTTTTCGTCCTGGAGCAACTGGCCACGCGGCGGCTGTTGCTGGGCGAGGCGCGCAGATGGGCAGCAGCGCACAACCCGTCTGTCAAGGCGGGCGACGAAGACTCGCTCATCCGTGAATACCTGCAAACTGCAGCAGAGCGTGCGTCTGTCAGCGATGAGGAAGTGCGGGCCTTTTACAGCCAAAACAAGGAATTGGTTGGTGGGGCGCCTTTCGAGAGCGTTCGGGGCGACCTGAAGCGATACCTCCTTGGCGAGAAGCAACAGGCCGCCATGGAGGCGCATGTCGCTGGCCTGGCCGAGCGAGCCGCGGCCGAGGTGGACGCGGCCTGGACGAAGCAGCAATGCCGCCTGGCGATGGACAACCCGGTGGACAAGGCTCGGCGCTCCGGCAAATCTACCCTCGTAGACTTCGGAGCCACCGGCTGTCGGCCGTGCGACATGATGACCCCCATCCTGGCTGCCCTGAAGAAGAAGTATGCAGGCAGGCTTAACGTTCTCTTCGTGCATGTTCGGGATGAGCAGATCCTGGCCGCTCGCTACGGCGTGCGAACGATTCCGGTCCAAGTGTTCTTCGACAAAGATGGCAAAGAGCTCTTCCGACACGAGGGGTTCTTTCCGCAGGCTGACATCGAGCGGAGACTGGGGACGATGGGGTTGAAGCAGTGACAGAATTCGTGACGCAGACACTCCCGCGAATCGTGGGCGAGCTCTCCGCGCTCGCTTACCTGCTGGTGTTTCTGGGCGGAGTGTTCACAAGCATAGGGCCATGCAATCTCTCCATGGTTCCGGTCATTATCGGCTACGTGGGGGGCCAGCGTGACCTCACTCGAAGCAAGGGCTTCTGGCTCGCGACCTTCTTCACATTCGGCAGTTCCGTGACGTTCATGCTGCTGGGGGTGGTGGCGGCCACTGTCGGCGGGCTGTTCGGCACGGAGAGCAAGATACTTCATTGGTTCGTAGCTCTCGTCTGCTTCGCCATCGGGCTAAACCTGCTGGGCGCGCTGAAGCTCAACTTCGACTTCATGGTCAGGCTCCAGCCCAGGCGGGTGGCAATCACCGGTCTGATGGGGGCTTTTCTGCTCGGGCTGGTCGTCGGCCTGGCTGGCTCCCAGTGCGGCACGCCTGTGCTGGTGGCAGTTCTCGGCATAGCAATGGCCAAAGGTAGACTGGCCTATGGCGCCTCTCTGCTGTTCGCCTACGGTCTGGGGCGGGGGGTTCCGATCATCCTCGCCGGCACGTTCACCGGTGTGGTGAAGGCGTTGCCGGCCCTGGAGCGGTGGGCGCCGCGGATGGAACAGGCGGCGGGCGTCGTGGTAATCGCTGTCGGGCTGTACTTCGTGTGGATTGCGTGAGGGGCAGCGGCAGGGGCGATGTCTCTTCTGTTCTGTCGCTGCCGCAGCCGAAGGGAGGTTCCATTGACCAAACGCACGCGACATGACCAACGGAAGCAATGGGTGCGGGAGCGCTACGGCGCCCTCGCGTCCGAGAAAGACCAGGGATGCTGCGGGGAAGCCAGGGCTTGCTGCGACCCGGCGGCGGCGGTGGCCGCCCACATCGGCTACAGCGCCGAGGAGCTATCGGCGGCGCCCGCAGGGGCAAACCTCGGCCTCGGCTGCGGCAACCCGCTGGCAATTGACAGCATCGCTCCCGGCGAGACCGTGCTCGACCTCGGCTCCGGCGCCGGCTTCGACGCCTTCCTGGCGGCCGCGCGCGTGGGCCCGGCGGGACGGGTGATCGGCGTGGACCTGACGCCGGAGATGATCGAGCGGGCCCGCGTCAACGCCGAGCGCGAGGGTTACACCAACGTCGAGTTCCGCCAGGGGGACATCGAGGCGCTGCCGGTCGAGGACGCCTCGGTTGACCTGGTCATCAGCAACTGCGTGCTGAATCTCGTCCCCGACAAGGCGGCGGCGTTCCGCGAGATCGCGCGCGTGCTGCGGCCCGGCGGGCGCATCGCCATCGCCGACATCGTGCTCGACAAACCGCTGCCCCAGGGGCTGGCGGACGACGCCGACGCGTACTGCGCGTGTGTGGGCGGGGCCGTCAGTCGCGCCCAGTACCTGCGCGGGCTAGAGGCGGCCGGACTCGTGGACGTCCGGGTCGTATCCGAGGCCGACGCCATCGGGCTGCTGGCGGGCGCGTCGTGCGATCCGAGCCTGCCCGGCGGCCGGCGCGCGCAGGACCTGGCCGCATACACCGGCATCGCCACCAGCATCCACCTCACCGGGCGCAAGCCGGGTTGAGCCGCAGCTCGCGTCCCTCATGCGTACCCCGCCGGCGGCCGTGCGCCAGGATGACGCACGCGCGGTAGCCGGCTGCATTCACGAAGAACCTGGGGAGCGACTAACCCTCTCAGCCCTGATAAAGGGAACAGGCGCCTCCACTGGGAAGGCGCCCTTCGCTCCGTAGAGCGTTGCCCGCGCACGAAAGTCCTTTGCTGATTGTACCAGAGCGACGATTCCCGGCCAACTACAGTGAGGTGCAGCGCCTCCCCAGCGTTTCGCGTGCCTCGCCAAGAAGGGGACCCGCGTGCGCAGGTAAGCGCGCGTCCGCGCCGAATTAGCGCTGCATTGTCGGGCCGCTACGGCGCACCCCGCGGGCGGGAAAGGACCGCGGCGCTGGGTTTGGGCAGCCGGCTTGCGCGCCGAAGGTGCATGTGATGTCGGACTCCTCTTCTCCCACCGTTCCACCGCCACAGGTTGAGCGCGCGATTCGCCTGTCATATGGACAGGCGATGCTCAGCTCCATCTACGCCGCCTCGGTAGGGGGCATGTTCATCATCGGCTACGCGCTGCGGCTGGGGGCGAACAACGTCCAGATCGGCCTCATGAGCACGGTGCCGATGTATTTCGTGGTGATGCAGTTGGCGGCGTCGGTGCTGGTGGAGCGCGGGGTGAGCCGGCGCACGATGACGATCATCGGTTCGCTGGCCAACGTCTCGGGGTGGGCGCTGGTGATACTCATCCCTTACCTCGCGCCCGGCGCCGCTCCCGCGCTCAAGGTGGGAGCGCTCATCGGCGTCATCGCCCTGGTGACCATGTTTGCACAGGTCTCGGGCAACGCCCGCAGCAGTTGGATCGGCGATCTCATCCCGGCGGGCTTCCGCGGCACCTTCTTCGGGCGCCTCAACATGTATGCCGGCATCATCGGCGTCGTGTTCGCGTTGCTCGAGGGCATTTTCCTCGATCACGTCAAGCACATGGGGATCGAGGCGTTTAGCTGGCTCTTCGGTTTCGGCATGCTGTTCGGGCTGGCGAGCGCCCTGCTGTTCGTGCCGCAGCCCGATTGTCCGCTCGTGCGCCGGGAGGCCGGCGGCGGGTTCGTCGCCAGCGTGCGCGACACCTTCGCCAACGGCCCGCTCATGCTGGTGATGGTCTTTGCGCTGGCGTGGTCAATGCAGTCAATGGCGGGCCCGTTCTACGCGACCTACATGCTGCGCGACCTCGAGATGCCGTTCTTGGGGGTGGGGGCGGTCAACGCGGTGGCGACGCTGACCCTGCTGCTGTCGTCGCCGTTCTGGGGGCGCGTGGTGGATCGCTACGGCTGCCGGCCGGTGTTGATCGCCTGCACCTTGGCGCTGGCGCCGGCGCCGCTGGTGTGGATCTGGATGAACAGCGCGATGGCGGTGTACGCGGCGGTGCCGGCCATCAATCTTTGCGTGGGCTTCGCGGCCGCCGGGGTATCCGTTGCCCTGAGCACGCTGATCTACAAGGTCACGCCGAGCGCGGGGCGGTCGGTGCAGTTCGCGATCTACTCGACGGTGGTGGTGCTGGCGGTGGCACCGCTGCCGACGGTGGGCGGGTATCTGCCGCGCCTGCTGGAGGTGATCGGCGTTGACTACGATGTGCGCGCCACGTTCTACTTCTCGGTGCTGTTCATGCTCGCGGCGGCGTGGGCGGCCCGACGGCTGCGGGAACCCGATTCGCGCCAGACCAGAGAGCTGATGCGCAACCTGCCGGGGCACCTGCGCAGGCCGCACAGCCTGCGCGGGCACGACCGGGACGCGTAAACGACCCGGGCGCGCGGTCTTCAGAACGCGCGGGAATCGCGACCTCCAATAGTCTCTAACAATACCTCGTTACCATGTCACCCCGAGTGTTGACGAGGGGTCTTGGCGAACTCGAGCGACACCAAGATTCCTCGCTCTGCTCGGAATGACATCCGCGAGAAGAGCGGTCTTGTTAGACCCAGATTATGCGCAATGAGCGTAAATGCTTCACCTGGCGGGTGAAGCAGCGATGTTAAGCGGTTAACAGCTGATGAAACGATGATGGGAACGATTCCAACCCACACAAAAGCAAGGAAGCGCCTGCCTGTGTCG
>DATLAK010000072.1 GCA_035527535.1 Armatimonadota bacterium | reverse complement strand
GTCGCGCTCAACCTCTTGAACACGACGGCGAAGACCCTCCGCGTCAGATGCACCTTTCAACGACCCGCGCGCGCAGGCGGCTCGACGCCCAACCAATCACCGGAGCTGGCCAAACAGGCGACCTTGCACCGCCTCTTGCCGGTGGCCGGCGCATTTAGCGATATAGTGTATGACGTGCTGCCGGAGCTCGACCGCTCGGGAGTGATCGAGCTGGCCCCGCGTGAGGTCGCCCAACTGTGGCTGACGGTGAAGACCTACGGGCTGGAGCCGGGCGCCCACCGGCTCACGCTGTACCTGGGGACAATGGCGGAGAAGGATGATCTGACCTTCCGCGAGGTGCCCATCGAGATCCAGGTGTGGCCGGTGAGTCTGCCCACGGACAAGTACCAGTTGATGAACTGGGCGAGCCTGGACGCGGCCTCGGACCAGGCCTTGCAGAACATGATTGACCACGGGATGTCGGTGATTTACGGCTCGTCACTGCCGCGGGTGCCGCTTGATGAGCGAGGGAACCTCGCCGGCGAGGTTGACTGGACGAGGTTCGACCGGCAGATGGCGCGCGTTCCCAAGCACTGGCAGTTCCTGTGGGGATCGTATCCGACCCCCATCTTCCCCAAGGGCATCAATGCGCCCGCCGAGAGCGAGCTCTACTTCAACGGCGTCAAGACCGCGATCGGGGAGATGGTGAAGCATCTGCAGTCAATGGGCATCGGCTACGACCGGTGGGGGTTCTATCCTATCGACGAGCCGTGGCTCACGGGCTTCACCAACATTCCGCCATTGCGGCGGTTCTGCACGCTGACCAAGCGGGCCGACCCGCGCGTGCGCAACTATGCTGATCCGGCGAACCTGGTGCGCATTGAGTATATAGAGGAGTTCAAAGACCTCATTGACATCTGGCAGCCGCAGGTTGACGTCCTGCAACATGACCGGGAGCTGGTGAAATGGTTCCGGGAGAACGCAAAGACGTTTTGGTTCTATGAAGCCGCCGGACCGGCGAAAGACCTGCTGCCCCTGGGTCATTACCGAATACGCCCGTGGCTTGCGTGGCGCTTCGGGGCGACGGGGTCCGGGTTCTGGGTCTATAAGGACCTCGATATGTGGTGGGCGCTGGACAGCGAGGGCTACGGAGCGGTGTACCAGACTGACAAGGAGGTCGTCACGTCGCGGCGCTGGGAGGCCGTGCGCGACGGGGTCGAGGACTGGCGAGCGCTGTACGTCCTGCGCGAGGAAATCGAGAAGGCACGCGCCTCCGGCCGTACTGCTGAGGCTGACGCGGCCCAGGCCCTGAGTGACGAAGCCGTGGAGGCCATCGTCGGATATAGCCTGAAATACATCGATGAAATCACCCGGTGGACTCGCGATTACGAGGTAGATTTCAATCTGTTCATGGACTATCGCGCCAAGATCGCTGAGCAGATTACCAGGCTGCGGGGGCGGTAGCGGACCCGCGGCCTGTCAGGCGGTGGCCGCGGTGGGGCCTACAGCTCCACCGCACGCAGCGGTATCTGCGGTCGAAGCGGCTGATCTTCTTCAGCGAGGCCGGTCGCGCGTCATTCCGTGCTTCCCGGTCTCGGGCGTCAAGCCGGCCTGCAAGCCGCTGCAGGGGCGTCGGGCGTGACCGCCGAAATGCAGAAGCAGTGACGGCGGGTGGCACCACCCCGCGGCGTCTGTTGCAGCGGACTCCCCCCGAGAGGAGGCGGTATTGCACTCCCATTCCCAGCCGGCGGCCCCTACGTTTCTGACCGGGGTTATCGCCCCCATGTTCACGCCGCGGCACGCCGACGGCCGCCTCGACCTCGACGGCGCACGCAGCTTCGTGCGCTGGCTGCAGAGCCGCAAGTGCGTCCGCTCCGTGTTCGTCCGCTCGGGGGTGGGAGATATGTACGCCTTCACCATGGACGAGGCCCGCTCGCTGTTCGCTGTCGTGTTGGCGGAGGCGGGCGGGAAGATCGGCGTGCTGGCGGGGTGCGTCGGCGAGTTCGACGGCGACCCGGAGCATCGGCCCGACCCCGCGCGCTACACCGCGCAAGCCGTGGCCCTGTCGCAGCACGCGCAGGAGCGCGGCGCGGACGCGGTGGTGCTGGTCTTGCCCTCCGCGCTGGCGCCCACACCGGGGACACCGCTGGAGGACACCATCTTCGCCTACTACCGCGCGGTCAACGACGCGGTGAGCATCCCCATCATCGCCTATCAACCGCAGACGACGCCGCCGGAGTACTGCATGACCCCGTCCCTCATGCGGCGCCTGCTGACGCTCCCCCGCATCGGCGGCATGAAGCTCTCGACCACCGATCACGGCGTCTTCGATCCCATCGCGCGGGTCGTCGCGGGCACCGGTTTCGCGATGATCGCGGGGGCGGAGCACTTCTACCTTAACGCGCTGACCCGCGGCGCGGTCGGCGTCATCGGCGGCGGCTGTAATACCCATCCGGAGATGATCTACGCGGTTGAGCATCACTATCGGGCGGGGCGGCTCGACCGCGCCCACGTCGCGCAGGGACAGGTGAACGCCACCCTGCAGGAGCTGGAAGCGCTTGGCATCCACGGGGCGATCGCGGGCAAGCTCTATATCGCCGCCCAGGGGTATCCGATGGAGCCCTACGACAAGCGCCGGCGCGAGCTGCCGCCGGTGGAGGCGGTGCGGCGATTCGCCGAGATCGTTGACCGCCGAGTGGCCGAATATCGCGGTGCCGTGCAGGGCGGCACAGATGTGCCATAGGGCGCGACTCACGGGCGCGACCTCGCTGAAGTCGCGGCTATCTCGCCGCCACCGGTCGGGGCGCCCCTGGCAGCGCGCTTTACGCTCCCCGAGGGTGCTGCTATAATGCGGTTGCCGTCAGGCCTGATGCGGGCCTGCGAAGGCGGCCGTGGGCAAGCGAGTATCGAATCGTGCGCGTGCTGGGGATAGATCCGGGTCTCACCGCCAGCGGCTACGGCATCGTTGACGTCAACGGCCGGCGCGAGGCGCTGACCGAGGCGGGGGTGATCCGTCCGGGCGGACGCGAGTTGAGCGCGCGACTGCGCCGCCTCCACCAAGCGATCACCGAGGTGCTCGAGGAATGGCAGCCCGAGGTGGTGGTGATCGAGGAAGTCTACTCCAAGTATCGTCACCCCCGCACCGCCATTCTCATGGCGCACGCGCGCGGGGTGATCTGCATGGCGGCGGGGACCGCGGAGCGGGAAGTGGTGCACTACGGGGCGTCGGAGGTGCGACGGGCGCTGACCGGAAACGGGCGCGCGAGCGAGCGCCAGGTGCGGGAGATGGTATGTCGGCGACTGGGGATCGGCTCGCACCGCGGTGACGACCACGCGTACGACGCCCTCGCCCTCGCGCTGTGCCACGCGGGCCGGGCGCGAGCAGCGGCGGCGCGCCCGTTGATGACGTCGGAGGCCGCCCGGTGATCTCGCGCATGAGCGGGCGCGTGCTGGAGCGCAAGCCCTACGGAGTGATCCTGGGGGTCAACGGCATCGGCTACGAGGTGCTGATCCCAGCCGGGGTGCTGCAGTCGCTGGCGGCGCGGGAAGGCGAGCCCCTGGAACTGGTGACCTATGAGTACCTGCACCTGGAGCACTCGCGCGCGACGCAGGTGCTGATCGGCTTCCGCAACGAGCTGGAGCGGGACTTCTTCGAGCAGTTCATCACCGTGGCGAGCATCGGGCCGCGGCTGGCGGTGCGCGCCCTGGCGGCGCCGGTGAGCCGCATCGCCCAGGCGATCGAGGACGGCGATCTGCACGCCCTGCAAGGGCTGCCCGGCGTGGGCGCGCGCAAGGCCAAGGAGATCGTGGCCCGGCTGCAAGGCAAGGCAGGACGGTTCTGCCTCATCCGCGACGAGGCGGATCGCGGCCCGGCGCCCGAGGATCTCAAGGCAGAGGCGATCGAGCTGCTCACCAGGGTCGGCCACGCGCGCGCCGAAGCCACCAGCATGGTCGAGCGCGCGCTGGCGGCGGGGCAGTGCCCGCAGACGGTCGAGGACGTGCTCAACCTGAGCTACAAGCTGCGCGGCAAGTGAGGCGCCCGTGAAGAAGGACGAGCCGGTTCGGGAGCGACTCATCGGCCCCGAGGAACAGGGCGAAGATGAGCCCTGCTCGGAGCAACTGCGCCCCGCCACCCTCGCCGACTTCATTGACCAGGAGCAGGTCAAGGAGAACCTCGCCATCGCCATCGAGGCCGCGCGGCAGCGGGGTGAAGCGCTCGACCACGCCCTGTTCTACGGGCCGCCGGGCCTGGGCAAGACCACCCTCGCCCACATCATCGCCGCGGAGATGGGCGCGGACATCGTGAGCACCTCGGGGCCGGCCCTCGAGCGCCCCGGCGACCTCATCGGCATCCTCACTAACCTCGAGCCGCGCGGCGTGATGTTCATTGATGAGATCCATCGCCTGCCGCGGGTGGTGGAGGAATTCCTCTATAGCGCGATGGAGGAATTCACGGTTGACTTCGTGCAGGACAAGGGGCCCTACGCGCGCAGCATCAAGATCCCCATCCAGCCATGCTGCATCATCGGCGCCACCACTCGCACCGGCCTCATCTCGGCGCCGCTGCGAGAACGCTTCGGCATCTTCCATCACCTCGGCTTCTACCCCGAGCAGGCGCTTGCCGCCATCGTGCGGCGAACGGCGCGAATACTGGGCGTCGCCCTGAATGCCGAAGGCACCAGCGAGATCGCCGTGCGCGCTCGCGGCACGCCGCGCATCGCCAATCGCCTGCTGCGGCGCGTGCGCGACTATGCGCAGGTGCGCGGCGATGGACTCATTGACCGTCAGGTCGCCGACCAGGCGCTGCGCAAGCTCGGCGTGGATGAGTGCGGCCTCGACAATCTCGACCGCAAGTTCCTGCTCACAATTATCCGCAACTACGGCGGCGGTCCCGTGGGCATGGAGGCCATCGCCGCCACGCTCAATGAGCAGACCGACACCCTGGAGGACATGGTCGAGCCCTTCCTGCTGAAGATCGGGTTCCTCAATCGCACGCCGCGCGGGCGCCAGGCCACCGAGACCGCGTACCGACATCTGGGCGAGGACGACCAGCGCCACGGCGACGGGCAGCAGGCCTTGTTCTGAACCCGGCCGCCGGTGCGCACGCGGCTGCGCCCCGCCCGCGACGGCGGGGCGGCGGAAAGTCCCGCGGCGCGCCCATCGGAGCAGGACGCGGGCGGGTAACGTCGAATACGACAGGCGAAATCCCAGTCGAGGAGTCCCATGGAAGAGAACCGCAAGGCTGTGTGGTACGTGGTGGCCCTGCTGGTGGTGGTTGGGCTGGTAGCGTTTCTGTGGATACGCTACGCCGGCATGCAACAAATCATGCGCGACCTCGACAGCCGGAATCCCGAGGCGCAGACTCACGCCGTCGGTGTCCTACTCGAGCGTGGCGTGCTCGCGGACATCCTGCCGGCGCAGACCGAGAAGCGCCGCGCCAATACCGCCGTCGCCCTGGGCCGCGTCGCCACCAAGCAGGCGATGACCCAACTGGTGGTCCTCATCAAGGATCCCGAGGACCGCCCGCAGCAGGCGGCCGCGAACGTCCTCGCCGGCCTGGGCCCAAAGAGCATACCCTACCTGATGCCGGTGCTCAAGGACGGCGATGCGCGCGCCAAGGCGGCTGCGGTGAGCGCGCTGGTGCGCATTGGGTGGTCGGCGGTGCCGGAGTTGACCAAGGCTCTGAAGGACGCCGGCCAGCAGGAGCAAGCGGCGATCGCCCTGGGCAAGATCGGCGGCGCCGCGCTGGCGCCGCTGCGCCAGGAGGCGTGGAGCAAGGACCACAACCTGCGCAAGGCTGCCATCAGCGTCCTCGGCGAAGCCCGGGACCGTCGGGCTGTGCCGGCGGCTGTTGACGCGCTGCAAATCACCGACCTGCAGGCGACCGCGATCGTTGCGCTCGGCCTGATTGCCGACCGGCGGGGGACGGTGCCGCTGATTCCGTACCTCAAAGACCCCCAACTGCGCATGGATGTCGCCATGTCCCTGGGTCAGATCGGCGACCCGCGGGGGGCCGCGCCCCTGTTGGCCGAGCTGCGCGATCCTGAGACCCAGTTCCACAACCGCGTGGTGCGGGCGCTGCAGCGGATCGGCCGTAACGCCGGCCCCGTCGTCACCCAGGGACTGCGCAGCGACTCCCTCTATGTCCGCCGCGGCGCAGCCGAAGCGCTGCGCTGGGTCGCCGCCCCCGAAGCAGTGCCCGCGCTTGTCGGCGCGCTCGGCGATCGAGACTGGAAGGTGCGCGTTGCCGCCGCGCGCGCGCTTGGGTGGAACGGCAACGCCGCGGGCGTCCCGCCGCTAACGGCCGCGCTCGATGATGGCGACTGGCACGTGGCTAACGCGGCGGCGACGGCCCTGGGCGATGTCGGGGCGGTCGCGGTGGAGCCGCTCATCGCCTTGTTCGATGGCCACAACAACGCCAAGGCCATGCTGGCCAGCGACGGGCTCGCGCGAATGGGAAACGCGCCGGTGCAGCGGCTGCTGCAGGCGACCCACAGCCCGTCGGCGCCCACGGCGCAGTGGGCGGTCGTGACCCTCGGCAAGATCGGAGATCCCGCGGCGGCGGACCGTCTGCGCGAGGTCGCGGCCTCCGGTTCCCCCAACCTCAAGTGGGCCGCGGCCGAGGCGTTGCGCGCGCGCGGCGCCGGGAAGAGCTCCGGCTGACCCTGCAGGGCGCGCGCGGCGCGATTCAGTGCCGTCTCGGCGTCAGCCAGCCTGGGAACACGGCATCGTCGGGTGACGACGGTTCCACCGCGCCCTGGAGCGGAGCTTCTGACTCTCGCTGTGCGCGCAGGGCCTCAGCCAGAGCCCGGTTCGTCGCCGGGGCGTCGGGATTCAGCCGCAGCGCATTGCGATAGGCCTCGGCGGCCTCCCCCCAGCGCCCTTGTGCCAGGTATGCGTTGCCCAGGTTGTGGTATGCCGCCGCCGAGGGTCGCGATTGGATCGCGAGCTCGTACTCGCGGACGGCGCCGGGGAGGTCGCCCTGTACGAAATAGGCATTGCCGAGGTTGAAGTGCGCCAGCCCCAGGCGCGGCGCGCCGCGCACCATGCGGGTGAAGAGCGTAGTGTCGTCCCGATACCACCCGCTGCGCACGGAAGTCGCAACCATGCCCAAGGCGATCACGCACGCGAAGCCGACCGCGATCAGCGCGCGCAACCGGGCGCGTCCGCGAGCGAGGGCGAAGTCGTGCGCGGTTACGGCCGCCCAGCCGATGAAGATCGCTACCCCCACCGACGGTAGATAGAGGTTGCGCTCGGCAAACTGGGGGCCGCCCACGGGCAGCAGGTTGAGCGTCGGGGCGAGCGTCAACAGCGCCCACCAGACGGCGAATGCTGCCGGCGGCGAGACGGCTCTGAGGCGCACCGCCGCCGCGACCACCACCGCCAGCGCGCAGGTCGCGGTCAGCACGTCCGGTCGCAGCGGGCTGGGTGCCAACCATATCGGGTGGTAGGGCTGCGAATTCACCGGCAGCAGCAGAAGCTCAATCGCCCGCGCGGCCCACAGCGGTGTCGTGTACAGATGCGCCGTCCAGGCCCCCAAGTCGAATCCCACTGCCAGGTGATAGCCAAGCGCGGACCAGCGCGCGGCGAGGTACAAGGCCACCCCGGCGGCAAATCCCGCATAAGGGCGCCAGAAGCGCCATCCAGGCTGTGCGGAGAGGCGCGCTCGCGCAAGGGCGACCTCGTAAAGGGGGAGGAGAATAATCAGGGCCGCCGCCGCCGCGTGTGCGAACAGCGCAAGGGTGAAGGCGCCCAGGCTTGCGGCGTAGTACGCCCGCACGCGGCCGGGCGACCGCGGCCCGCCATCGAAGGCGACGACGTAAGAGCCAAAGGCCAGCAGCGCAAACAGGGCGAGACAGGTGGCCAGGGGCTGAGCTCGCCCGGCGATCCAGGCCACCGACTGTACGTGCACGGGGTGGACCGCAAACACCGCGCCGGCGGCGAAGGCGATGGGGCGTCGTCGCAGCAACTGCATCGCCACCATATACACCAGCAGCGTCGCCACCAGGTGCAGCGTCAGGTTGGTGCTGTGGTAGCCCTCGGGGTTAAGCCGCCACACCTGGAAGTCGGTCAGGTACGTCAGGGTGACGAGCGGGTGATAGCTGTCGGGGCGCGCCGACAGAAAGGGGTGGGCGAACACCGCCGCGATGCTGCCCAGGCTGCGCAACAGCGGGTTACCCACCACCAGCTCCTGGTCCTCCCACACGAAGCTGCTGCTGAGCGCAGGCAGAAAGGGAACCGCGGCCAGGGCCAGCAGCACCACCACCAGCCACAGATCGGCGGCAGGGCGAGATGCGGGGGCGCCCGGCGGCAGCCAAGGCGGCTCAGGTGGGCGGGGGGTGGGATCGCACCGCTCCGGCGCCGCCGCGTCGAGGGCAATCGGCGGCAGGGGCCGGGTCACGCCCTTGGGCGGGCGGCGGCGAGGGGGGCGGTCTTTACGCCCGCGACCGAGATGACTCATGCTTGTCCTGAGCGCAGCCGAATGGAATGGTGACTCGATGGCTGCCTGGATATGGCCTGCGTGGCCGCGTCGCACCGCGCCAGAGCGGTCGCCGGGGGCGAGGCGTGGGATCCCCCCGGCTGATCGCAGGCAGCACGTGGGCGCCCCCACCGGTCGGGGCGAAATACGCGCGACTTCAGCGAAATCGCGCCCCAGCGCGCACCTGGCCTTGCTTCGCTGACGCCGGTAGTATATCCCACAGCCAGCCGAGGTGTCAAACCGCTTGCCAGCGGAGCGGCCGGATGATACAATGCGAACAGCGAACAGCAGCGGGCACTTCATGACGCGGAGGACAACGCACATGCGGCCGGAGGAGAACCCGCTCGATTTCCCGTTGTCGCTGGGGGCGCTGGGAGATCTGGGGGTCTATCTTGCGCCCGACGACAAAGGCGAGCCGCGCCCGATTATCCTCGACTCGCCGCGGCGAGCCTTCCTGGAGTCGCTGGTGCCCCTGGCCGAGGCCGCCATTCGCGCCGATCTGCGGCGCTTTACGCAGCAGGCCGAGGCAGAGCTGGAGGCGGCCGAGCAAGCATCATCCCCGGGGGGCAACGACGATGCCATTTGACTACGACGCTGCCGAAGACTTCCCCGTCATCTACGCCAACTTCGCGCGCCTGACGCACGGTCCGCTGGAGTTCCTGGTGGACTTCAAGCGCAGCAGCCCCGAGCACCCCGACCCCAACCCCGCGCCGCCCCTGGTGCGCATCGTCCTGCACCCGGTGGTCGCGAAGTCGCTCGTGCGCGCCCTCGAAGAGAATATCCGCAACTACGAGAAGACCTTCGGCGAAGTCCCCGAGCTCCCGCACGAGCCGTCGGTAATGCACTGAGCGCCGCTGACCGCCGCCGAGGGAGACCTTCACCGCCCCCGCCTGCCCGCTGGCAGTCAGGCAAGGCGGCATTGCGCCGGATTCACACCCACACCACGCACCCCGGGCCGAAGACGGCATCACGCGCTTCAATGTCGCCGACCTCGACGCCGCCCCAGACCACGCAGCGCTCCAGGCGCGCGCCCGCGGGTATGCGCGCCCGCGGGCCGATGACCGAGCCCCGCACCGCGCACCCCGCCGCCAGCCGACAGCCGCTGCCGAGCACCGCGGGGGCCGCGATCGCAGCCCCTTCGACCCGCACTTTGCCTTCGCACCGGATTCCAGGCGAGACCTCTGCGCCCGGCAGGTGCAGGCCGGCCTTGCCCGCCAGCGCCTCCAGGTTCGCCTCCAGGTATTCCCGCGGGCTGCCGACGTCCTTCCAGTAGCCGTCAGCTTGCCACGCGTAGAAGGGGGCGCCGCGCTGCAGCAGCAGTGGGAAGACCTGCCGGCCGAAGTCGAAGAACTCGCGCGGCGGGATGTGATCGAGCACCTCGCGCTCGAAGAGATAGACGCCGGTGTTGGCCATACGGCTCTGGGCCTCACGCGGCGGGGGCTTCTCCTGGAATGACCGGATGCGCCCGCGCGAGCCGGCGACGACGATGCCGTAGTGGCTCACTGCGGCTGGCGCCACTTCCACCACCGCGATTGTCGCCAGCGCGCCGCGCCGGCGATGGAAGGCGAGCATCGCCCCCAGATCGAAATCCGCGAGGTCGTCGCCGCCGATGACGAAGAAGGTCTCGCCGCGGAAGAAGCCGGCGACGTGCTTGACCCCGCCCGCGGTGCCCAGCAGCTCCTGCTCGCGCGAATACCGCAGGGACACGCCGAAACGCTCGCCATCGCCGAAGTAGGAGGCGACTTGCTCGCCGTAGTGGTGGAGATTGGCGATGACGTCGGTGACGCCGTGGCGGCGCAAGCGCGCCAGGATGTGCTCCATCACCGGGCGATTGAGCACCGGCGCCATGGGTTTGGCGGCAGCGAAGGTGAGAGGATGCAGGCGCGTCCCGCCGCCGGCGGCAAGGATCATGGCGCGCGGGGAGGAGGGCACCGGCGATCAGTCCTTCGAGCGACGCGTCCAGCGCTCGCGCAGCACGTCGGCTGCCTTGCGCACCCCGGCCAGCACGGAATTGACGCTCACCACCGGCTCGGTGATAGTGTCGCGCAGGAGATCGGTGGTGGACTCGACCCGGCTGGCGACGTGGTCGGCGGTGCTGCGGGCGGTGTGGGCGATATGCTCCGCCTGCTCGCGCACGGTGTGGGTGATCTGCTCCGCCTGCTCCGCCACGTGCTGCGCGGTCGAGGTGACTTTGGAGACGGTGTCCTCGACCTGCTTGACCAGCGGGTTGACGCGCTCGCTCACCTGGCGCAGAAAGCCCTTGACCTTGAGGACTACGTAGAGAATGGCGATCAGCGCGGCGAGGCCGACGATGATGTACATGGCGAGGTAGATGGCCAACAGCACTTCCGTCGTTTCGCTCATCATATCCTCCCGAAGGCTGACGCCGAGGCCCCTCGGCGAGCCGATCCCGCCTACACGCTCACGATTATAGCCGCCACATGCAGAGGGGTCAAGGCGGGTGATGTGAAGTGCGCGCCCGCATGTGGAATAAATAGGCCGAACGACCTATCGGACGCCGGGTTGCCGGCTTGCGGGAGCGCCGGCGGTGCCCCTGGGGGATTCGATGCCGCTCCTCGCTCCACCCACTCCGATACGGTAGGCACGGACGGGGCCGCTTGCCCGCCGCGCAACGGAGGTGTTGCATGGAGGGATACTCGCTCGCTGAGGCCGGATACAGCTACGGGGGCATGCGGGTCACCGCCTTCGCCAACGAGAAGGGCGGTGTCGCCAAGACCACGTCGTGCGTCAACCTGTCCGCCGCGCTTGCCGAGCGCGGCCACTCGGTGCTGTGCATGGACATGGATCCCCAAGCCAATGCCACCCTCGCCTTTGGGCTCGACCCCGACGCGGTCGAAGCGCAGAGCCACATGCTGCTGCTGGACCCGCGCTACCCGCTGGAGCGCTCAATCATCGAGAGCGGCATCGCCAACCTCGACGTCGTGCCCTCCAGCTCCAACCTCAACATGTGCAACAAGACGCTGGTGGCCGAAGTCGGCCGCGAGGTGCGCCTGCGCAACAAGCTCATCGAGTACGCCCGCAGCGTGTTCACCAAGCGCTACGACTACGTCATGGTTGATTGCTCGCCCTCACTCGACCTGGTCACGGTCAACGTGCTCATGGCCGCGACCGACATGGTGGTGCCGGTGCAGGCCAAGTTCTACTCGCTGCAGGGGATGTCTCTGCTGGCGGAGACCGTGGCTTCGCTCTACGAGCAGCTCGACCCCCGCGTCAAGACGCTGGGCATCCTGGTGACCATGTTCGACCGCAGCACCGCCCTTGACGGCGTGATCTACAAGCTGCTCGCAGAGAAGATCGAGCAGGAGTACGGCGACTTCCTCTTCCACACCGTCATCGGCAAGAACGTCGCGGTTAGCGAGACCGAAGCCAGCGCCAGGCCGATCGTGCTCCTGGATCGGAGCGCATCGGCCGCCAAGGCCTACGAGGCCGTCACCGACGAGTTCATCGAGCGACTGGCGCGATCGAGTTGAGCGCTCCGCGGAGGTTGGAGGTTACAGTGACATACGTCAACGACCAGCAAACCGACAGCGCCGGCGTCGCGGACGACGCCAACGTTCTCATCACTATTTCGTCTTCCGAGGCTGCGGGCATCATCCGCCGCTGGGGCTCCGTCTCGCATGCGATCGGCGAACTGTCGGTCGAGGCTCTGGTGCGGGGGGCGGTGGATGAGGGCATCGTCGCCCTGCTGCGCGAGCAGCGCCCCCAGCAGTGCGAGAGCGAGCGGGAGGCCACAGCGAAAATCAGGTCGGTGCTGGACGCGGGCTATCGCGTGTTCGTGCGCGGCACCGACGACCCGATTGACTCGGCGCGGGCGGGACAGGTCGCCGCCCGCTCACTGCTGGCGCACGGCAGCCCCGAGTACCAGTCGAGCTCTTTCTGCGTCTTGCATCTCACCGTGGAGCCATTCGGCGCCGCCGCTTCCAGCGCGCGTCGCGACGAGGTCGGCGCCCTCAGCGCGTGCGATGCCCTACGCCACGAGATGGCGGTCGCCGCGGAGGCCGAACCCGCGGCAGCGCAGCCGATGGTCGCCGCTCGCGCGGACGAGACCGGGGAGACGGCCGGCGAGGAAGCTATCGTCCGCGCCGCCGCTGCGGGGGTGTGCGCCGAATACCACTGCGCCGACGACCTGCCGCCGCGGCAAGCGAATGATATCTGCGAGTCCACCGACCAGCCGCAGGTGGGATCGCGCGACGGCGACCACGCACAGGCGCAAGAGAAATGGGTGGCGGCCGCGCACGACGCTCGGGACGAGCCGGCCCCGGTGTCCGCAGCCGTTGCGGCCGACGCCGTAGCGGCTTGCGAGCACGAAGAGCCGGTCGCGGCGGCGGAGATGGTGCCCGCCGAACCGGCCGCGGCCCTACCGCGGAAATATGCGACCAAGGCGGAGGCGCTGACCGAGCAGTTCGGCCCGAAGATCGCCGCGCTGGACTTCCGCGGCCTGTTCGTGGGCAATTTCGGCTTCCAGCGCGACACCGTCGTGGACGTGGCCAAGCTGGCGACGCTGAGCCCGCAGACCATCAGCGCATACCTGATGAAGGCGAACGCGCTGCGCCAGTCCGGCGAGCACGAGAAAGCGACGAGCTACTACCGGGTGCTGCTGAAATCGGACCCGGACAATCCTGACTACCGTTTCCTCTACGGCAAGACGCTGATGGAGATGGGGCGCGTCCAGCCGGCGCGCGAATGCCTCGAGCGCGCCCGCGAGTTGGGCCACGAGAACGCCGCCCACGAACTCGAGCAGCTGGAGAAGCGCAAGGCCTGGAAGCCCGCGCGGGCGTTCCTGCATTTCCTGCACCGCACCGCCCCCTCGCGCTGACCCGAGGGCGCGATGCGCTGCCCACAGCGAACGGCCTCCGGAGCAATCCGGAGGCCGTAGCCCTTGCCCGGGTGGCGCGAGAAGAACCTGGTCGGGGTCGCGGCTATCGCCCTCGTGGTAGTTTCAGCTTATCGCCGACGTGGATATTGTACGGCGGCTTGAGGCCGTTGAGACGCCCGACCTCATCACCCCTGCGCCCGTCCCCGAGCTCGCGTGCCGCGATGCTCCACAGCGAATCACCGTCCTTGACCGTGTAAACGCGGGTCGCGGGCGGGGGCGGCGGTGCCGGCCGCGAGGTACGCGGAGCCGGCTGCGGCGTGACACGAGTCGGGGGCGGGGCCGGCGCAGGTACGGGCGTCACGGGGGTGACGACGGCGGTGGGCGGCGGGCTCTCGTCCCGATTCATCGGGATTCGAACCGCCTGCACGGCGGATTCGAGCGCGGTCACACGCTGGCCGAGCTTGTCGAGCGCGGCCGAAGAGCCACCCTGCATCCCTCGCGCCGCGACCCACGCCACGACCGCGGCGAGCGCCAGGTACGCCAGCGCGCCCATCCACGCGCGGCGCCGCTGGCTCTGGCGCATCCGCTCCACCTGTCGGGTCAGACGGCGCACGGCCCCATGCAAGTCGGCCCCCGCCACGCCCTCGCTGCGGTGCCGCTCACGCAGGGCCGCGATCGCTCCCTGCGCGCGTTTGGCCACGACGTGGTCGGGAAACTGGGCGATGACGTCCTCCAGCGCCTGCAGTTCGTCTTCTTCCTGTCCCATCGCATGGTAGCAGTGAGCGACCGCCAGATAGGCGTTCGCCGCCCACCGGCTGCCCGGGTAGGCGCGCAGGAGCTCCTTGTACGCCTCGACTGCCTCGGCGTAGAGACCGGCATCCGCCAGCTCCTTGCCGATGGCCTCGAAGCGCTGCTGCACCGCCTGCTCCGAGAAATCCTTGTGCCCTTCTTCCGTCACCTTTACCTACCCCCACCTCTTCTTCGGTGATCCGCCTGCCGCGTCCTTCCCCCCTCAGTCAAAGCGCACCGCTCCCTGGCGCAGGCGCCAGTCCAGGGCAACGTAGGCCATCGTCGCGGCCACCATTGCCAGCCCCCACGCCGCGGCCAGCACCCCCGAGTCGTTGGTGAAGAACGACACCGCCGCCGCCGCCCCGGCGCCCGTCAGCCCGGCGCTGAGCGGCGACCCGGGCCGCGCCTGCTCAGCGACCGCCCGGTTGCGTCCGAGCGTGGTTGCGGCCATCACCGCCAGCGCCGAAATCACGACCCACGTCGCTGCCGTATGGCGCGCCAGGAGCCAGTTGAACGCGACCTTGCGCGACACTATCATCAGCGCCTCCGTCGCGCCCCCCTTCCCGACCGCGCTGATGGCCTGGCCAATGTGCGATCGCCACTGCGGCTCGGTCAGCCAGTTGGCCCCCGCGACCACCAGCGCGGCGACCACCGCGAAGCCCGCCGCCATCACCAGGTGGCGCAGCCGGAGCCGCGGGCGGTAGAGGCCGAGCGCGACCAGCGCGAGCCCCAACGCCGCCGGCACCGCGATGCCGAAGTTGGCTCCCAGCGCGGGGTGTCCGATGATGACGACGATGAGCCCCAGAAGCGCCACCGCCGCGAGGCGCCGGGAGCCGCCGGGCCGATCGCGGTTCAACCATCCCGCGGCCGCCAGGGGGGCCGCCGCCAGCAGGACGCCGCCCAATTCGTTACCCAGCCCGTAGTAGCGGGCGCCGACCACCGCCGAGTAGCCGAGCAGCGAGCGCTGCACCAGGCGCTGGCCGGCGACTACGTCCGCGCACAGCACGACCGTGAATGCCCCCATCAGCCACGCCCATGGCGGCACTCGCCGACCAAGCGCTCGTCCTGCGAGATACACCATCGCCGTGATCGCGACCACGCCGACGAGGGCCACCCCTGGATACGCGGTCGCGCCGCCCGGCATTACCAGCGCGGCGAGGGGGAGAGCGACGATCACCAGCGCGGCCTCGCGCAGCGCGATGCTGAGCCTTCGCGGCGCCGGCCCGCCGAGCATCAGCACCGCCGCCACCGACCCCAACGCCACCGCGATCAAGGTCGTGATGCGCTTGAGCACGTACGGCCGGCTCTCCTCCATTCGCTCCTCTTCCAGCTCCCGGCGGGCCACCTGCTCCACCGCGCCGCCCGCCGGGGCCGGGCGCACGACCATCGGTCGCCCCACCGCCTCCGGCGGTGTCGGGAGCCCCAGGAACTCAAGCACGGACGGCGCCAGGTCGGTGTTGGCCACGATGCCGCCCCGGCGCGTCGAAGGGCTGGTGAGCCACCCCCGTGACACGCCGTGACCCCACGCGACTATGGGCGTCAGGACGTCGAAGCGGCGCTCCGGATCCGGCAGCGCAGAGGGAGCAAGCAAGTACAGCCGCCAAGGGCGGCCGCGCGCCATCTCGACCACCGTCCGCATGAATCCGTCCAGCCGCCGCAGCGCCGCCGCCCGCTCCTCCAGCGCGCGCTCCGGGGTCATGACGGCGGAGCGCGCGGCGATCCGCGAAAGGTCGCCCGTCTCCACCGCCACTACCGTCGCGGTCGCCAGCGCCCGCCTCAGCGCTCCCAGCAGCGCGGCGTAGTCGGTGACCAGCGGCGGCTCGTAACGGGGTGCGGGAACATACATCCGCGCTCCGACGTCCCCCAGCGCCGCCGTGCCGGTGTCGTTCATGACCAGGGTGACGATCTGGCGCCGGAGCTGGTGAGGCAGATCCGCGTTGCCGATTGCCGCGGCCTGGAGGCCGGCATCGCTGAGGGCCGTGCCCAGCAACCCAAGTCGCAGCGGATATGGTGCGTCCGCGTTCTCCATGCGAACCGACGGCAGGCCCAGATACGCCACCGCGCCCGGCGCCAGCCTGCCCCCGGTGCGGGCGCGGAAGACCTCGTACGCTGGCACCCCGTCACACAGCTCATCGTAGTTGAGCGCCAGCTCCGCCAGCTCCGGCTCCAGCCGCGCGCTGGCGCGGCTGCCGGCGCCGAGGCTCAGATACGCGGCGGCCGCCGTCTGGGCGCCTGCGACGCGTGCGTTCATGAGCCCGAGCGCGCACTCCCCCAGCCAGCCGCGGATGAAGGGCGCCGCCGTAGAGGTGTAGTCGCTCCAGGCGCCCGTGTCCGCGACGATGATTACTACCCGGGGACGGTGCTGCGGGTCGGGCCGGGGACTGGATGGCGGCGGCGCCGGCGCCGCCATGCCGGGGAGCCCGCACGCCAGAACCCAGGCCAGCGGGAGCATCGTCGGAATCAAGCGCATCAGGCGTTACTCCCTCACGTGTGGCTGTCGCTGGTGCCGACGCGCGGCTCAATTCCCCCGCCGCCGGGGGCATCTCGTGGAGCCTGGCCGCCTCGGCCGGGGGCATCACGGGCGAGGGCGCCCATGCTCCATTTGCGACACCATCTACTTCGGCGCGGGGGCATCGCGCCATTCCTTGCGCGCCTGCGCCTCCCGCGTGACATCGGCCAGCACCAGCTTCAGCATCAGGTCTGCGTAGGTGGCCGCCTGCGTCTTCTCCGGCCCCGCGGGCGCGATCTTCTCGTCCGGGGAGGGCGGGCTCGGTGATGCCCCGGGGCCGCTGGCCACGCGCAGAAGCGCCGCGCCGAAGTCTTCCTCTGTGGCCGCGGTCTGGGGTGACTCGCCGATCATGGCAACGGCCATGCTGCGCAGCGCCGGCCGGTGGCCGGGCGGGGCCTCGAGGTACGCCGCGCTCAGGCGCCAACTCAGCTCGTCTGCGCGCCAGCCGTGCAGCGTCGCCATCGCCTCACCCGACCGCCCCAGGGCGTTGCGCGCATTCCCCAGCGCATCATCAACTTCGCCCTCCGCCAGGCCCACAAACGCAAATCCCCGGTCCAGGGTGCCGAACACATCCGTGCTCGACGACAGACTGCTGAGAGCCGAGCCCAACTGCGCTGCCGCCCTATCGGCGAGGTCGGCTGCCCCCAGCGCCTGCTGGCGAGCCTGGTCGCTCTGCCCGCTGGTGCGGGCGATGCCGTCGGTGATGTCAGCCGCCAGCGTTCGCCACTGCGCGCGGTCCGCAACCGCGGACGGCGCGGCGAAACCGCGCTCGACTGCCTCCGCCACCTCGGCGGCGCCGGCGGCGCTGGATTCCATCCCGTCGGCCAGCGCCTCTATGCGATCCGAGGTCTCGGCGATCATGTAGAGGGCGTACTGCGCCTTCTCCATCACGCGCTCGGCGGAAAGGGTTGAGGTCGCGAAGGCGCCCGCCATGTTCATGCGCCGCGCGAGGCCGCGCACCGTGTTGTCCAGCGACTTGGCGCGTTCCGCCAGCGCACGCGCGGGCTCCTGAAGCTGCTGCCCCCACGCGCCCGCGGCGGCGCGGGCGCGCTTGAGCTCCAGCTCATCCGCTGGCGACAGGGGCGCGGCTTCACCACTCGTAGTCGCCGACGGGGTGGAGGGAGGGGCGGCGGCGACCGCATCGCCTGGCCCCGGCGCCTGCGTGGCTAGGTCGGCTCCGCCGACCGCCATGGCGGCTGAAAGCCTAGCCACACGTCGCTGCGCTTGCCGCGCCAGCTCCACCTCCCCTAGCTCCGCGTACGCGCGGGCCAGCCCCGCTTGCGCCGCGGCGTCGTCGGGCGCCAGCCTCACCGCGCGGCGGTAGGCGACCACCGCCTGATTGACCAGGTGGCGCGACAGGAATCCCTCCGCCACGGCCACCGCCACCTGTGGATTGTCGAGTTTCATCTGCGGCACCTCCGCCAGCCGCTCCTGGCGTCGCTCGCCGGTGGGGTGGGTTGAGAGATAGACCTCGATGGTGCTCGGCTTGCGCCCGTGCTCCGCGTCGAGCTTGCGCAAGAACGCGGCAAGCTGTGAGGGGTCGTAGCCCGCCGCATAGGCGTAACCCGCGCCCAGTGTGTCCGCCGCCTGCTCGTCCTTGCGGCTGTGGCGGAGCAAGTACAGCGTCGCGCCGACCTGTCCCAGGGTCGCCAGCGTCGCCGGCGCGTCAATCACGCCGAAGAACATCGAGGTCCAGAACTGCTTCTTGAAGGCGTCGAGGGAGTGCTTCTCCGCCACGTGCCCGATCTCGTGGCCCATCACCCCGGCGAGCTGGTCGGAGGAGTCAACGAAGTTCAGCATCCCGGTCGTCACATAGACGTATCCCCAGGGCAGCGCGAAGGCGTTGATCTGCTCGGTGTCGAGGAGGCTGAAGGTGTAGGCGATATCGTGACGGGGGGAGGTTGCGACCACGGTGGCGCCGACGCGCTGAACGTATTCCGCCGCCGCGCCGTCTTGGACGACCTTGTACTGGGACTCGATCGCGCTGCGGGCCTGGCGGCCCAACGTCTTCTCGATGCTGCGGTCGAGACCCGCCTGGGCGGAGGTCATGGTCAGGGCGAACAGGACGATGATGCTGGCCGCGCGCACGGCGCCCACGACGCTATAACGAGATCGGAGCATTGTGTCACCCGAGTTTATTGTACCACTTCCGGAGCCGGCGCACGCGCGCCGCCACCCACACCTCACGTGGCAGTTCGCACCAGCTCCACCCGCCCCCACGCGGCGAGGCGGTCGCCGACAATGATCACCGCGCCGAGCAGGCCGGGGATCGCCTGCGCGAGTTCGATGGCCGCGGCGAGGTCGTCGGCGCCTTGCACAATGTTGGCGATCGCGGTGGCGGCGGCGTCGGCAAGGGCGCCGGTGCCCGCTAACGCGATCGCCGCGTCGGCCTGGCCGAAGCTCAACGATGGGCCGACCGTGCCCGAGGAGGTACATACCGCCGCCGGGAGCAGGTTCGCCGCCACGCGCACGGCCAGCTTGCCGGTGAACGGTGACCGCCCGGCGAAGACGCCGACGGTTCGCTCGCGCCGCCCCTGGAGCCAGATGTCGCCGCCGTTCTCGATTATGACCTCATGGGAGTCGGCGGCCAGCCCGCGCCCCACGCGCTCGGCGATAGCGCCCGCTACCGCCGCCATCGGGCCCACCCCCGCCAGCTCCGCGGCGGCGGCCATGGCGCGCACGAGGCCCGCGGCATCCGCCCGCGGGCGGTAGGGCCGTAACGCTTCCTTGAAGCCGGGATCGCGTGCGATATAGGTCTCAAGCTCGGCGCGGCAGGCGCGCACGATCTCGTCAGCGGGCGCCGACAGGTCGCGCTCCGCGGCGATCAGGAGGTCGGTCTGCATCACCCGAACCTCGAAGGTGACGAGATCGGGGGCGACGGCGCGGCGGTATGTGCGCTGGACGTACTCGGGCATGTGATGACCTGGGCGCGCCCCGACTCGTCGGGGCGCGAACGTAGGGGCAAGGCATGCCTTGCCCCTACGCATCAATTGCCAGGGCTGTCGTCGTCAATACTGCAACTGCATCGCGTGCAGGGGGCACGCGGTGATGCACTGCTCGCAGGCGACGCACTGGGCGGGGTTGAAGCGGACCTCCATGCCCGGGCGCTCGATACTCAGCGCCCCGACCTGGCACACCGCCAGGCAAGCCCCGCAGTGGGTGCAGCGCGCGTCGTCGCGAGTGATGTCCTGGGCGATCGGCTGAGTCCGCACCCCCAGGCTGCGCAGGTACTCCAGACCCTGCCGGCACGCGTCGGCTGCGCCCAGCAACTCCAGCACCATCAACCCTTCCTGCTCGGGCGTGATCGTCGCCTTGAGGATGTTGAACATGATCCCGTAGTCGCGCGTCAGAAAGCAGATGATAGGCTGGTCCACCTTCTCCTTGGGGAAGTGGATCACCACCTTGCCCTGGGATTCGAGTGTCGGTTGCGCCATTGACGTTCTCCTGTCGTTGCGATGGTGGCAGGGGCGCCACGCTTTGCGCCCCCACATCTGCGCGGTGGTTCATTCCTCCACCGCTCGCTCCTTGAGCAGCTTGAAGGCATAGCCCGAGTCGGGCCCGGGCAGAGTCTCCGCCGGCTGGTTGAGCAAGAACTTGCCGGCGGCGATCCACTGCTTGAGGGCGTCGGCGACGCGGCGAGCCGCGGAGTAGCTCGACAGCGGCACCGTGTCAACCTGCTTGCCGTTGACCTCGATGGAGCCGCGCTTGAGATCCGCGTAGCTGACCTCGGCGATGCTGCCGGGCTCGATCTGCGGGTAGGCCTTGCTATAGTCAATGACCTGGGCTTTGATGTCGGCGTCGCTGACGGCAGTCTGCAGCGCCAGCTCCTCGTCGAGGATGGGGATGGGGAGGCCAAGGCCGACGATGAGGGTGGCGCCGTAGCCCTTGAAGGAGGCGCCGCGCAGCCACTGCGCGCTCATCGTCTTGAGGTCGCCGGTGACCGCCATGGTGCCGGCGCCGGCGCGCGGCACCTGGTTGTCGGTGCGCGGGGCGACCGGGTGGTGCTGGGTTCCGGGGCCGACGACGTAGCCCACGCCGCCGCCCAGGAAGATGCGGGTGCCGATGCCGATGGTGCGGTAAGTCGGGTCGTTGAGCAGCGGCGACAACTGCCCGGCGCTGCAGTAGTTGGCGTTGCCGACGCGCGCCTTGAGCACGCCCATGTAGGTGTAGATGGTCTTGTCGCTGAGGTTGACGGCGACGTTGTAGTTCTGGTACCCGTTGCGCGGGTTGAACAGGAAGGCCTCGTTGACGTCGGCGATATTCAGCCACGTCTGCAGGCGCTTGCGCGGATAGCAGTCGGTGCCGTAGGCGGTCGCCTCCAGGCGCACGTCCTTGCCTGCCACCAGGTCCTCGATGACGTGCCCGCCGCCGTAGGTGAACTCGCCCGGGAAGATCTGGTTGCGCGGGTCCTCGTCCTGCAGGGCGGTGGCGCCGATGTACAGGTCCACCGCCGCCAGCCCGCCATAGGCGCTGACGCCGTTGAGGGTGACGCGTCCACCGCCGAGCTTGATGCGGGGCCGGGCGTGACCGATATTGACGAAGGCGCCGCTCGAACACATGGCGCCGAAGGTGCCCGTGGTCACCACGTCCACGTGTTTGGCGGCTCCCGCGGCGCCCTTCTCCTTGACGACTTCTATCATCTCTTCCGCGGTCACCACGACCGCCTCCCCGCGGCGTATGCGTTCGTTTATCTCATCATAGGTCTTAGCCATTGTAACCTCCAATGTTGCGCAGCCGCCCTCGGCTGCGAAGCTTGCCGGGCCCGCCCCCCTGCCGGAAAACAGGGCTGCGGTGGGCAGTTGGGAAACGCCGACGCTGGTGTTGATTGGTGGGGGATTAGGCGACTGCGTGGGGCGCCCGGGCCGGCGGCGCGCTACCCTCCCCGCCGCAGTGGAGGGCACGCAGCCGCTAGCGCATGCGCATGGCCGGGGGCATGGACGTCAGGCGCAACGTACGCGGCCGCGCGTCCGGCGCGGCGCAGTCACCACCGCCGGACGCGACCACCGTGCAAGGCGGCTGGAATCTATGTCGGGCGACGTCCATGTTGCCTCGCGGGCGATTTGGGGTCCGGGCAGCCGGTCACGGGTACTGGTGCAGCTTCCCCGGGCCGCGTCTGACGGCAGCCGAGCTTCCGTCAGCGCACTCCCGGGACCCGATGGCCCGCCCCCCGGACGACATAAGTCTTCCACATGAACGAGGGATTTGTCAAGCGTCAGATCGGAAACGGCGGTTCCCCGGCGATGGAGTCAAGCACCCGGCGAGCTTTCCCCATCGCCCTTTCGTCGCCCGAGACCAGCAGCCGCACCGAGCCTTCCGCCCCGCCGATGCCCCCCGACGCCAGGTGATGGCACACCGCGCCGGTGAGAAGCTCGAGCGCCTCGATCTCGGTGATGATGGTGGCGGTGTCAATGACCCACAGGTCGGGCACGGCATCGCGGCCGCCGCCGTCGCCGACGATGAGTTGGCTGACCGCCGGGAGGTCGGAGGCGACCAGCTTCTCCAACCCGACGGGGGCGATGAAGTGCGCTTTGCGCTCGGTGATGGTGGGCAGGAAGGCGCCGATGGTGCCGCCGGTGGGGGAGCCGACGAGGATGCCGGCCCGACGGCGGTCGGGGCTGAGCGCATTGGCCCCTTTGATGAAGACATCCCCGGCCTGAAGATCGGCGACCGTCTGGGCAAGCGGGAGCCCCGCGACCACCTCCCCGCGGCGGATCACGATTTCGCCCCGCGACGAGGGCCGTTGGGCCGGCCCGGCGTATCCGCGCGGCAGGGTATGGCCGGTGAGGAACGCCAACTTGTCCATCGGCTCGCCGAGCAATTCCTCCGCCACATAGCCGTTGGTGCTGCCGCGGGCGACGATCACCGTGCCCTTCTCCAGCGCCTGCTTGACCAGCGAGTGCGCTGCCACCCCCTTGGCGATCAGGCGCTTGGATTCCGCTACCGTGAGTACCGTGTCCATGAGCATCGCGCAGATCTCCTCCTCGTCGTCAATTACCGCCGCGGCCGGGTGCTAGATCCAGCCGATGACGTTATTAGTCGCGCCCGTCATGGCGTCAATGATGAGCCATACCGCATTGCAGGTGTACTGCCCGAGAATGAACCCCAAAAAGGCCGGGCGCAAGAACATGTACCCGCGCAGGCCGCCATAGCGGATGATGAGGGACTTGAGCACCCATGCCGCCAGGCACGTCGCGAAGAGTACGTTCATGATCCACGTGCTGCCGACCGCAAACCCGATGGGGTGGAAGGGCCACCACACGAACCTGGTGCGCATGAACATGAGAAACGACATGACCGCAAAGCCGCCGGCCCGCACCAGCCACCCTGGCCAGTTGGGGTCAGTGGGAGTGGCGAGCTTGTCCACGATCCAGTTGTAGGGCGCCCGCGGTCCGTCAATGAAGAACCACTGGTTGAGGTTGACGCCGCCCTTCGCGTACGCCAGCACCATGGTGACCCAGATGGAGGCGGCGATGGAAATGAAGATGGCGAGCCAGATGATCCAAAACAGCGGCCGCTTGCGGCGCGCAGTCATATCGGCCATGCGCAGCGCGTGGGCGCTGGAGGCCATGACATAGGTGCGGATGTCGGAAGACCACACGTAGTTGATGGCCAGGGATACGAGTCCCGGCCCGCCGACCGCCTTGGAGCCGAAGCTGGAGACCACAAACCCGGACGAGATGGTTGAAGCGACCGCCACCGCCAGGCCCGATTCCATCACCACCCGCGCCAAGCCGTAGAACAGGACGAAGGCCCCGGCCAGGAAGATGACCGCCAGCGTCACCGGCAGCCCGGTCAACCACAACCACACCCACATGAACCCCAGGCCGCCCACCACGCTCCAGAACGCGGCGCGGTAGGACATCACCTCCCCCGAGTCATCCACCGCGGGATCGCCGCGCAGGGCCTTGCGCACGACGTCGCGCAAGTGGGCGCGCGCGCTCCACAATCCGAGCGCCACCAGGGCGATCATGGCCCCCATGCCCAGGTGCGCGAACCACGGCGACGGGCTCCCGTAGATCCCCAGATTCTCTTGCCACGTGGCGCCGAACATGACGATGAGCCCGGCAATCACCTGGAATACGATGTTGAAGAACCACAGGCCGAACAGGGTCTCGGTGTTGACCAGGTAGAAGAAGCCCAGCAGGGGGAAGCTCAGGTAGACAACAAAGATCAGCGGTTCCCTGAACCACGGATAAGACGCCGACTGCGCGATTACGGGCACCACCGGGTAGTAGTAATGCAGGCCTTTCAGGCTGCCGAGAATGAACGGGATCGCGAATCCGCTCCACATCACCGCGTTGCGGAAAAACGGCGCCCCCCCCGGCGCATCGGCCCCGCGTGCCATCTCCAGCGGCAGTTGCGTCACCGGGAACGCGAGGCGCTCGCGCTCCACCCACTGCTTGCGGATGATCACCATCATCGCGATCATGACCAGGTAGAGCACGCACATGAACGGCAGCCACGCCGCCAGCGGCGCCGCCCAGGCCCCCCACGGGATGTGCCGCCCGCGGGGCAGGCCCTCGTAGAAGTACCTGATCGCTTCGGCAGTGGTGGGCGTCAGCCACGGACGCCGGTCCAGCAACGGCAACAAGTGCTTCGTCCACCCCGCGTTCTCGGGGCCGTAATAGCGCGGCGCGGTGATGATAGGCAAGAGCTGGCTGGTGAGGCCCATGGTGCAGATCGCGGAGGCGACGATCATCATGATGTAGGCGATGATCAGCTCCCCGGGGTTGAGCGCCCACTCTCGGCGCAGACGGCGCAGCACGCGGTTGACGATGAACGTGAGGACGAAGAAGAGAAAGACCGCCCCGGGGGTGCTGAAGTCCAGCGCCATGTAGGAGCCACGGATGAGATGGATTGCGTAGGGGGCGCCGAGGGAGAGGATGAGCGCGCCGATGGAACCCGCCAGGATGGCGCGAAGGGTGAACGGTTGCGGGGCAGCGGGGGGAGTGCTGCCGGTGGTCACGGGCGTGATCCTCGGGGGCGGACTGCCCCGCCCGGCGCCGGCCGGCCGCGGGTGACACCTGCTTCCCGGGGGGCCGCTGTCGGCAGCACACCGCGCCGCGTCCGCAGCCCCCACCACGTCAGCGCGTTTGACATGCGTGGCTGATTCGACGTGCTCGATGGCGCCACCTTCCGTCGCCAGCCGCAGACGACTTCGGGTGTGTTTGACTCCTGGGGCCATGGAGCCATCGTGCACTTGAGTGTGGCCCAGCCGCCCCCGGCAGGGCCGCACATCTTGACTGCGGGGGCGCCAGCCGTTAAACTTATGTTCACGCGACAGTGACCCCACCCGATCTTGGCGGACTCGCGCGCAGCACCAGGCGCGTCCGCACCCATGGAGCAGGCTGTGGCAACTCGTTCGACGGTGACCAAGACCAAGCAGGCAAGCACGCAACCCAAGCGCCCCCGGCGTCGCGTGTCGGAGGCAATGGAGGCGCTGGCGCATCACTATCTGGCCGACGCGATCGTCGAGGTGCTGCTCAATCGCGGGCACGCCATCAAGGCGGGAGAGCTGGCGAGCGACGTGTTGGGGGGTGAACTGAACGCCAAGCTGCTGCGCAAAGTGATGGCGGGCAGCCCGCGTTTCTGGGCGCAGGACCGGCGCTGGAACCTGGCGATGCGACAGATGACGCAGCGCCCGCTGCTGGGGGCGCTGGAGTACCACCTGCGCTCCTACGGGCGGCCGATGCCGCTGGCGCTGCTGTGCAACGAGATGGCGGTCATCGCCCGGCAGCCAATCTCCCCGGAAGAGTATCGAACCCTGGTCCCGCGGATGATGAGCGCCCGCCGCCAGTTCCTGCCCCTGTCGAATGACCGGTGGGGGTCGTCGGAATGGCTGCTCGACGTCGCGGAGCAGGGGGCGCAGGAGATGCTCACGCGCAACTTCTTCCTCGCCAGCGAGGACACGCTGCGCTTGATTGACAAGCTCGACGCCGCCTGCCCCAGCGCTCGCGCCGCCGACGTTTCGATGGCGCTCGCCGTCGTTGGCGCCGCGGGTGGGCCGGTGCCCAATCGCATTCTGCAGTACCTCACGTGGAAGCGCCGCGGCGAGGGATTCGACCCCGTGGCCCACTTCGAGCACCTCGCCGGCGACGACAAGCTGTACTTGCTGTCCGGCGCCTACTGGATCCCGGCCCCGTTCGTGGAGCGGATCATGGCAGCCCTGCGCGAGCTGTCGAAGGAAGCGGAAAAGGAGGAGATCGAGCTCCTGCCGGGGGAGGAAATGGCTGCCGCCGAGGAGCTGACCGTCAGCCCCCCCGACCTGGAGGAAATCCACGCGCTGATCGAGGGGCGCAAGCGGCCGGTGCCGACCGCCGAGCTGGTGACCAAGATCTTCGAGATCGCCGATACCTCGCCCAGCTTCTCCATAGCCGTGGACACGGTCAACGATGCCTTGGCCCAGGACCAAGGCCTGGAGCGCATGGGCAAGGCCACCTGGGGCTTGACCCAGTTTGCCCCCGAGTACATCCAGGACCTCCCGGGAATCCTCCTCGTCGCCGAGATCGAGGCGGAGAGCCTGGCGGACCCCGAGGCCGACCTCCTGCTGGAGGACGAGGGCCTGGATGAAAGCCTGGCCACCTGGGTGCACGACCCGCGCTATGAGGATTTCGGCGAGGAGGACGAAATCGAGCTATCGGCGGATCACGCGGCGGCCGAGGAAATGCGCTATCCGCTGCCCTACGACCACTGGAAGGCCGGCACGATCAAGATCCGCGAGGCCGACCGCGATTTCTTCCCCCCCGAGACGCAGCTCGTCTATACCACCATGCACCCCGAGCGCGGCAAGGAGTTCGTCGCCTGGGTCAACCAGTTCAGCACCCTCGTCTACGACCTGGACCAGTGGTACAAGGCGGCCAAAGTCATGCCCGGCGCCATCGTCTCCATCACCCGCGCGGACACGCCCGACCACTACCGGTTGGCGGTCGAGCCGGAGCCGGATCCGCTGCTGGCCCTCGACGCCGAGCGCATCAAGCAGCTCGAGGCCATGCGCAAGCAAGCCCATGAGGGCCCGTGGTCGGTGTTCGACATCATGTGCCACCTCATGGCCGACCACACCAAGGGCCTGCATTTCATGAAGCTGTGGGCCGAGGTCAACGTCGTGCGGCGCACGCCGCGCCGAGTGGTCGCCTCCAACCTCAGCTCCTACCACTGCTTCTATCCGCGCCCGGCCGGGTCCGACAACTGGGTCTTCGACGAGCGCAAGGTGGACCAGGGCCACAAGAAGGCCAAGCGCAAGTACGTGCGCAAGTAGGGGCACAGAGAATAGGGACTGGCTCCGATTCTTCCGATAATCGGTGCCTGTCCCTATTTTCCCCTATTTTCCCCCGATCGGGCCGCCTGCCCGCTTGACTGCGAGCAGTACCGCCTCGAATGGGCTGTTGAAGCCCGGTGTGATCACACGGGCGGACTGCACTTCGAAGCCGGCTGCCGACACCAGCGCCACTTGCCGTTCCAGGCTCCGGAATGCCGCGCGAACCGGCGGTAGAGTGACGGCGACATCTCGCCCGTTGACCTCGCAAGTATCCACTCGGTGCGTCACTTTGCCTCGCTGGTTTTCTCGCCACCAGTTCACCCGTTCCACTTCATTTGGGCACCAAGCCGCGGCATCGTCGGCCGGCACGAGGTTCGCGAAATAGGCCGCACCCATACCCTCAAGCAACCGAGAGGCATGGCCCAGATACTTTGACGCTTCCTCGTCTTCCACGATCATGTGCAGACAGCCGAGATCCACGGCAACGTCAAATGAGCCGGACTGCAGATGATCGAGGTCGCACACATCGGCCAGCTCGAAGGTCACGCGAGGGTGTTGGCGCGCCTCTTGAGCTCTCGCGATGGCCGAGCGAGACGAGTCAATCCCCAAGACGTTATAGCCCAGTTCGGCCGCCATGGCAGCGACGAACCCTTCCCCGCATCCGAATTCCACCAGCCGGCCGCGGCGCGGGCGCGCATCTAGAAAGCCGCGAAGTTCCACCATCCGCTCATGATTAACACTTCGATGACAAGCGAACGGCACCCCCGCATCATAGACAGCGCGGTATCGAGCTTCCCAGGCTTGGAAGACGGGGACAGGCACCGATTTCCGGAGAAATGCGGAGCCAGTCCCCGTTTTCCTCATTGTCCCTCGCTCATCACGTCCATCGCCCGATTGAACCGGCGCAGCACTTCGTCCTTGCCCAGCACTTCCATCAGGTGGAACAGCGAGGGGCCCTTGGTGCGGCCGCTCATGGCGACGCGCGTGGGATGGATGACCTTGCCCGCGCCCACGCCAACCTCCGTGGCGACGGCGCGGGCGATCTTCTCGTATTGCTCCGAGGTCAACGCGCCGTTCGGGAGCGGGGCAATCCTCTCGACTTGCCGCTGGAAAGCCGGACGCACGTGTTCCGGCGCGGGGCGCAGCCATGCCTTCAGGGCCTCCTCCTCGAAATCGAAGTTCGAGTCGAACATGAATGACACGAGAGCAGGGAAATCCGTTAGCGTGTGCGCTTTCCCCTGCTCCAGCGCCAGGCAGCGCCTGGCATAGGCTGCTTGCTCCGGCGCTGGGTTGTCGGGCAGGATTCCCGCGCGCTGCAGGAACGGCGCGGCGCGCGCATAGAGCTCATCCGTCGGCAGCTCGCGGATATAGACCCCGTTCATCCACCGCAGTCTCTCCAGGTCGAACACCGGCCCGGTCCTATTGAACCGCTCGAAGCTGAACTTCTCGATCAGCTCCGGCAGCGAGAAGAGGTCCTTCTCCTCGGGATGCGACCAGCCCAGTAGCGCCAGGTAGTTGAGCAACGCCTCGGCCAGGAATCCCTCGCTGCGGTACCAGGAAAGCGACGTGTGTCCATGCCGCTTGGACACCTTGCTGCGGTCCGGGTTGCGCAAGAGCGGGAAATGCGCGTACTGCGGGATGTCCCACCCGAACATCTGATAGAGCACAATGTGCTTGGGCGTGCTGGAAATCCACTCCTCGGCGCGGGTGACGTGGGTGATGCCCATCAGGTGGTCGTCCACCACCACCGCCAGGTGATAAGTGGGATACCCGTCCGCTTTCATCAGCACCTGGTCGTCGAGCAGCGCGTTGTCGAAGGAGATCTCGCCGCGAATCAAGTCGATGAAGGCGGTCACGCCCGCGTCCGGCATCTTCATGCGGATGACATGTGACTCACCGGCCTGCGCCCGTCGGCGGCGCTCCTCAGCGGATAGGGCGCGCAGGCAGTGACGGTCGTACTTCACCTCCTGTTTCGCCGCTTCCTGCGCGGCGCGCATCTCGGCCAGCCGCTCCCGCGTACAGAAGCAGTAATATGCGTGGCCCCCGTTGACCAACTGCTGAACGTGCTGCCGGTAAATCGCCAGCCGTTCGCTCTGCACGTATGGCCCCACCGGGCCGCCAATGGTGGGGCCTTCGTCCGGGGTCAGGCCCAGCCACTCCAGCGCCTCCAGAATCGCACGTGCGGAGGTCTCGTTATACCGTTTGCGGTCGGTGTCCTCGATGCGCAAGATGAACTGGCCGTCGCGGTGCCTGGCGAAGGCATAATCGAACAGCGCCATGTAGGCGGTGCCGATGTGGGGGTCGCCGGTGGGGGAGGGCGCGATGCGCACGCGGACGGGTCTATCATTCATGCTTGCCCGCCCTCCGTGAGGCGGGACGGACAGATTATAGCAGAGAACGGACGCAATCGGCAGCGGAGGCGCGCGGGGGGTGTGACCGAAAGGTTGTGATCACCCTGCACGCGGCCGTGGTGCGGGCTGTGGGCTCGGGAGAGCCATCGGCGGCGACACTGCGGCGGACCGGCGGCGCGCAGTCCGCAGCCAGGTTCGCATGAGGGGTCAGCGGGGCCGGCCGTCGCCGGACGGCGTATCAGGCGGGCGCGACCGCAGAATACATGCACGGATGCCACCACGGCGACGGCGTGAACAGCTTGAGCGCCTGGTCGAGGGTGAGGTCGCGGCCGGCGGCGGCGGCATCCTTGAGCGCGGCGGCGGCGATCTCGCCCACGAAAACGGGCTCTTCCTTCTGTACGCCGTCGGCTCCCACGAGCGGAACGCTGCAGCGCAGCGTCAGCCGCGTGAGCCGGCTATCGCTGGCGAGCGCGAGCTCGGCGACGCGCAGGCACTTCTGAAGCACCGTTGTACGCTGGTTGGGGCTGGCGAGCACATCGCGCACCATGACGAACAGCGTGGCCGCCCCGTCGCGGGGGTCAATCACCACCGAGTCCACCGCCAGCATCAGCTCCTCCGCCTGCGCTGCGGCGCGCAGAGACCGCAGCAGGCGCTGTTCGCGGTCAGCGTGGCCCGTTTCCTCTACCGGCGACAGGGGCGAAGGCGCGCCGCCGATGGCGATCGTTGGCTGCTCGGTTGCCGGCGGTGCCGGCGGGGGGCTGGGGCGCGCAGCGCGCTCGCGCACTGGGGGCTCCGGGATCCGGGGGCGCTCGATGTCGGCGGATGGCGGAACCAATACTCGCGGCGCTCCACCCCCCTCCACGATTGCGGCGCGAGAGGCTTCCTTTCCGACGTTCAGCGTCCACAGCGCCCCCAGCACCAGGCAGCCTGCGGCAATGCCCAGCAGGAGTCCCAACGGCAGCCGGGAGCGCGCCCAACGCGAAACGCGGCGCCAGGCAGCCCCGGCCTCGGCCGCCGGCGAGGGGGCGGCGAGCCTGCGCTCCATCTCGGCGATCTGGTGGCGATCGGCTGCGCTGTCGGGGTCGAGCTGAGATGCGAGCCGGTACCATCCCAGCGACTCCCCAACTGCACCTTGGTCGCGGTAGATGTCGCCCAGCAGGGAATGGGCCGACGCGTTGTTGGGGTAGCGGCGCAGCACCTCCACGCACTGAATGGTGGCGCGGTCATACTCCCGGCGCAGGCGCAGGAGATTAGCCTGCGCCAGCATCACGGCGATCTCGGGCTCGGGACCCTGCAGCGCGTGATGCGAGCGCGCTGGCTGTGAGGGAGCGCCGCATTCCGGGCAGGTATCGACACCATCGGCGAGCCCGCCGCCGCAGTGCGGGCACTTCATCGCTACGCGACCTCCGGCTGCTATGACGGACAAATGATACCGCGGCGCCGCCGACGCTGCCATGTCATGAACCGAAAATGATGAGTCGCGCCGGCGGCGCGCCGCACCGATTCCGCTAAGCTCATACCCCTCGGCAATGCCGGCTAATCCTGCGCCAGCCTCCCCGTATTGGGGCAAGCGCGGCACAAGTAATCGGGCGCGCGCCGGGAACTGTAGTGCGATAGGGGCGGCAATCCCCGGGCGGCGGGCGAGCCCGGCCGATGACCGCCGCCGCCTTGTTCGAGCGCGGCGACAGGAAACCGCAGGCCGCGTGCGGTAAGAGAAGCTCGTCGCGCCGCCCGTGGGGCTGAGCGCAAGCGCGCGCTGCCGACGCGCGGGCGTCGGGCGCGAGGTCGCGCATCGAGCCCCTCCCGCCGGGGCTGCGATGGGCGCGCGGCATTGGCGGTGGTACTCGCAGGCCCATTCAAGTGTTCAGGCAAATCGCGAACCTGATTGAGCAAGAGGGAGACGCGCTGGCGTCGGCGTGGCAGGCCGAGCTCGAGCGGCGAGACAACGGCCTGGTGTCCACGGACAATCGGCGCCAGCTATGGCGCGACGCCAGGACCTGGGTTGCTCTGCTCCTTCGCGCCATGCGCACGGGCGATGTCGGCCCGCTCCACCGCACTTCCCGCCTCACCGCCCGCCGCCTCGCGCTCGGCGGGATCGCCCTCGCCGACGTGGTGGAGGCCATTATCAGCTTCAAGCACGTCTTGTGGCAGGCGCTGCGCGAGTTGCCGGAACTCGACAGCGAGGTCATGCACGAGGCCACGCGCACGGTCGCCGAGTGGTTCGACGGCATGATCATCAACACGGTCGCCAACTACGATGCGATGGGGCGCGACGGTGGTTCGCGCACCCTGACCGTGGAGCGAGCGCTTCATCTGAGCCGGCTGGCGGAGGACCAGGTGGCGGTCTCCGATCTCGCCCAGGAGATGGTAGCGGAACGCAACGTCAGGCGCTTGCCCTCGCTTATCGCGCGCTCGGCGGCGCACCTCGCCGGCGCGCAGCGGGCGGCGGTGGCGGTGCCGGATGACGGCGCCCCGCGCTACCGGGGCGCGTACCGGCTGTCTCTCGGCGATCTCAACGCCTACATCCGACGCAGCGGCCGGCCGCTGTCGGGCGCGCTGGAGCCGACCGGTACGCGCATTATCGCCGATGTGGCGGAGGGCGCAAGCGTCGGGCTCCGGCGCGCGGCGGCCAGACTCCAGGTGCACGCCGCCATGAGCGTGCCCCTGCGCGTGGGCGACCGCGTCCTCGGGCTGCTGGAGCTTTTCGATCCGCTGGCGGGGCAGGACTGGAGCGAGCGCGAGGTCACGCTGGTGCGGGAGCTGGCATCGCAGGGCGCGCTCGCCATGGAGAACGCTCAGTTGCTGGCTGAGGCCGAGCAGCGCGCGCAAACCCTGGCCGTGCTCAACGAGATCGAGCGCGTGCTCTCGTCTCACATCAGCTCCCCGCGACTGTTCGCCGTGGCTGCGGCAGGCGCCGCCCGCCTGCTGCGCGCACCGTCGGCGCTGCTCTGGCTGCGCGCGCCCGGCAGCACTCGCTTCATGCTCCGTGCCGCATACGGCCGCGGACGGCCCTCGGGATCCCTCGATTTCAGCGCGGGCGACGGGCCGCTCGGCCTCGTCTTGGGCGGCGAAACGGCGATCATGTCGCCGCAAGCCAGCCGTGGCATGCCGTGGGGCAAGGGCTGGGCGGTAGCCGCGCCCCTGCGTGTCGGCTCGAGCGCACTGGGCCTGCTGGTGGTGCGCCGCAACCAGGGCGCATTTCGCGACGAGGATGTGCGAATGCTGGAGGCGCTCGGCGGCCAGATCGTGGCCGCCGTGCAGAACGCACACCTCTACGAGGAGAGCAGACGCCTGGGTCAGCGGCTCAACGCCTCCATCGTCGCCCTGGGTGACGCGCTGGCGGCCGCGCTGGACATGCATGAGCTCCTGCAAGTGATCGCCGATCGCGGCGCCGAGCTGGTGGAGGCGGACGCGGCAATCGTTTTCATGAAGGAGAACGGTACGGGCCTGGCTGCGCGCGCGGTGGCCACGCGCGGAGAAGACGCCGGCGCGGCCGCCGATCCTCAAGCCTACGAACCGGTCGCCGCCCTGGCCGTCGAGCGCGGCGAAGCGGTGACGGTGGCGGCCCGCAGCCAGGCTGCGACCGAGGGCGTGCGCCGGGTCATGCTGCGCGAGCACGTCCGCGCGGTGCACGTTTTCCCACTGTCGGTGCGGGGACGGATGGCGGGCACGCTGTGTATTCTGACCCGCAGGCGCGGTCTGCGCCGCCAGGAGCGGCAACTGCTGGCCTCGTTCAGCCGCCAGGCGGCGGTCGGCGTCGAGAACGTGATCCTGTTCAGCGAGACCCAGCAGCGCCTGGCGGAGCTGGCCGACCTCTCGCGGGCGAGCGCCGGGGTGACCTCGACGTTAGACCAGACTGCCATCATCGAGATCATGGTCGAGAGTGTGGCGCGCGCCCTGCGGACACCGGTGGCGGCGATAGCGCTCCTGGGCGACAACCGCGAGCTGCGGCTGCCCGAGGGCGGTCACCGCGGCCTGCCCGCGAGCTTCGTGCGCGGGTTCACGCTGGGCCCCGACTGCATCGCGGCGTCGGTGATGACCGATCAGCGCATCAAGGTCATCAGCGATGTCGCGGCCGAGGGGCGCGCCCACGATTCATTGGTGGCCGGCCTCGATGTGGCGTCGGTCATCTGCGCGCCGATCAAGGGCCGCCAGGAGCTGCTGGGCGTCATCTTCGCCGCCGACCGCGTGCCGCGGATCTTCCGTCAGCACGAGGAGGCGCTGCTGTCGGCCTACGCCAACGAGGCGGCGCTGGCGCTGCAGAACGCGCGCCACTACCAGGCGGTGGTGGGGCACGCACGGGAGCTGGAGGGGATTCTCGAAGCCACCAAGACCGTAACCTCGACCATCGAGCTGCAACCGGTGCTCGATCACGTGGCGCGCGCCGCCGTGTCGCTGCTGGGCGTACCGGCGTCCGGGATCATGCTCCTTGACGCCAGCGGCCAACACCTCACGACCGTCGCCACCTGCGGCCTGCCCGCCGAGCACGAACTCCACGCCGGCTTGCACGCCGGCGAGAGCATACCTGGCATGGTGGCGCTCAAGGGCGTCGCCATGACCAGCACCAATCTGCCGCGCGACGGCCGCTTCCGGCATCGCAACGCCGCTCGTGCCGAGGGCCTCCATTCCATGATCAGCGTGCCCCTGAGCGTTAAGGGCAAGCGGCTCGGCGTCCTCACCGCCTACAGCGGCGCCGCACGGCCGTTCACGGTTGCCGAGGAGCGCCTGCTGACCACGCTTGCGGCCCAGGCCAGCGTCGCTATCGAGAACGCCCGCCTCTACGCCGCGGCGCGCGAGCAGACACGCTCCATGCGCCTGCTGATGGAGGAAGTCAACCACCGCATCAAGAACAACCTCCAGAGCATCATCGGCATTGTCCAACTCCATATAGCGCAAGTTGACGAGCCTCGCGTGCAGGAGGCCCTGCGCGAGATCATCGCCCGCGTCCAGGCCATCACCGTCGTCCACGAACTGCTGCTCGACGAAGATGTGCGCTCGATTGACGTCAGGGAGGCCGGTCGCCGCGTGCTCGACAACGCCCTGCGCCAGAATCCCAATCCCCACCTCAAGATCTCGGGCCAGGTGAGCGGCGCGCGCGTCCGCCTGCCCTCGCGCCAGGCGACCTCCCTGGCTTCGGTCCTGAACGAACTGGTCTACAACGCGGTGGTGCACGCCTTCACCGGCCGCGAGCACGGGAACATCGCTATCGGCATGCAGGAGGCGACCGGAGGCGAGATCCTGGTGCAAGTGAGCGACGACGGCGTGGGCCTGCCCCGCGACTTCAACCTTCAGCATCACGCTCACCTGGGCCTGCGCATCGTCGAGGGATTGGTAAGCCAGGACCTCGGCGGCGAGTTTACCATCGCCGGCAACGGGGGAACCATAGCCAGAGTCGCGTTCCGAAAATAGCCCCCCGCGCGCGACGCAAGCGGCGGCCCGCAGGCGCCGACCATGGGCGCGGCCGCAGGGGCGTTACCCACCCCCTGGGTTGCCGGCCCGCACCGGGGAGGAGGGAATGGTGGACGAAGTTCGGGTCGAGGTCTGGCGGCTGGTCAAGGATCACCGCGGCCGAGACGTGGTGCTGTTGCGGGACGGACGCCAACGCAGCCTCCCCATCTGGATCGGCCCCTACGAAGCGGCGGCGATCTGGATCAGACTCGATCCGCAGCACTCGGCCACCCTGCTTCGTCGCCCCATGACCCATGACCTCTGCGCCGCCGTCATCCAGCGCTTGGGCGGCCGCGTCGAGCGCATCGTCGTTGATGATGTCTCCAACGATACCTATTATGCTAAGGTTCACCTGGCCATTAACGGGCGCACGGTCACCGTTGACTCGCGCCCCAGCGACGCCATCGCTCTGGCCCTGCGCTGCGACGCACCGGTGTGGGTCAGCGACGCGGTCATGGAAGCCGGCAACGTCGTGGTGGAGGACGATGAGCCGGCTGCCGGCGGCCCCGCCGACGATGCCCCCGACTTCCCCTCCGAGGACGAACAGGCATAGCCCCCGCCGCCCGCAGACGCCCTCTCACCGCGGCACGATGTCGGTGAAGACGAACCCCTCTCGCTCCACCGTCTCTCCCAGGTGCACGCCGATGGGCCGCTCGAACCCGGGGCCATCGAACGCGAAGGTGTGGAATTCCCCGTTTTCCCCGCACGCATCGATGTCGGCTGGCAGTGCCGCCAGGAATGCGCGGTCCCACGCGCGGCCGGCGAACTCCCGCGGCAGCTTGCGCGGATCGAGGCAGGTGATGTAAGCCCGCACTCCGCCGGCGACCATCGCCCGCGCCAGCTCGTCAGGGTCGCGCCCCCACAGGGGGAAGTGACACCTCATCCCCACCTGGGCCATGCGCTCCTCGCGGTAAGCGCGCACGTCGGCCAGATGGAGGTCGCCGAAGACGACGCCGGTTAGGCCGTCGCCCTTTGCCCGCTCGAGCGCGCCACGCATCGCTGCGCTGTAAGCCTCGTCCGTGCACGGGGCGGGAATGCGCACCTCGATCAGCGGCAGGCCGAGCGCCCGCGCTTGGGCGCGCACCAGCTCCTCGCGCACTCCGTGCATGGAGACACGCCGGTGGGGGTCGCTGATAGTCGTCAGCAGGCCCGCGACATCGAAGTCCCCCTGCCGAGCGATGTGCAGCGCCCACAGCGCGTCCTTGCCGCTGCTCCACGCAGCCAAGACCGGGTGGCTGGTACAGGCGCAGCATGCTGCGCCTGTACGACCCGAGGGATCGTCCATTAGGGGGGTTCCTCTCGCTGTGCTGCTGGCAGTGATTCCGCGGCGTCGGGCATCCTCCCTTGGCCGCGCGCAGCATTGCCCTCGGGTTCCCGCGCCTTGTGCCAACCGGCGCACGTGTGCTATCGTGGGCAAGGACACGATCCCACGCGAGGTCGCCCATGCCCCTGATCACCGATGCCCGTCAGGCGCGCGCCATCTACCGCGAGGCGCAGCAGCGCCGAATCTGCCTGCCTGCCTTCAACACCGAAAACCGCGACACCACCGAGGCGGCCTTCCGCGCCGTCGCCGAGGTCGCGCGCGAGCACAACCTTTCCCAGCCGCCCCTGGTGCTGGCCGCCACCGCCAACTACGGGCAGCGCCAGCAGCTCGCCAACTACACCTCTTTGGGCGCCGCCGACGAGGGGCTGCTCGCCCTGCGCGACGACCTCGAGCGGTTGTGCCGCCCCGGCGGGCCCTATCCCCAGGTGCGGGCGATGGTTCACCTCGACCACGCGCAACCCGGGGCCGACCGTGATGTGCTGGCCGCGGGGAGAGGCTTCTTCGCCTCCGTGATGTGTGACTGCTCGGCCCTGCCGCTGGTCGAGAATATGGCTCGCACCAAACGCTTCGTCGCGGAGGTCGGGGCGCAGGTGATGGTCGAGGGTGCGGTAGACGAGATCGCGGAGCCGGGCACGGGCGCGGTCAAGAGCAAGCTGACGACCGCGGAGCAGGCGCGCCGCTTCCTCGATGAGACCGGGGTTGACCTGATTGTCGTCAACCTCGGCACCGAGCACCGAGTGACCGCCGGCGCCGCCCGCTACCACGGCGACCGCGCGCGCGAGATCAGCGCCGCGGTGGGGCCGGTGCTGGTGCTGCACGGCACCTCCTCCCTGCGCGACACGAGCCTGGGCATGCTGCGCGACGACGGCATCGCCAAGGTCAACATCTGGACGCGCCTGGAGCACGTCGCCGCCGTGGCGATGGCCCAAGATCTGCTGGCGAACCTGGGCGGCGTCCTTTCCGCCGATGACATGCAGGCGCTCGTCGAGCAGGGCGTGCTTACCGCGGATTTCGCCAGCCGTCAGGGGCAACGGGCGCCAGGTCTCGACTACATCGCCAACAGCCACCGGCGCGACGAGGTGTGCGTCCCGGCGATGGTGGCCGTGATGAAGCGCTGCCTGCTGGACTGCGGGTACGCGGACTTCGGCCGCGCAGCCTAGCCGATTCCGCATGGGCGCCCGCAGCGCCGGCAGGGGACGACTCCGCCCGCGACCAACTGCTGAGGCGCGCCGCCGACGATTCAACCGACCGCCAGCGCTTCCACCAGACAAAGCCCTGCGGGAGGGCCGGCGCCCTCCCGCAGATTATCCGGGCCCCACCTCCTGCTGGGATCGCCCTTATGTCACCGCACCCGGCGCCAGGAAATGGAGGCAAACTGGGGGGGTGCGGAGGAATCGCCGGGCAAGGGCAAGGTCGGCTCGCGGTACTCGAGGAGCAAGGTGCCGTTGACATTGATGACGTCGGCGGCGACGCCACCCAGGATGTCAGCGGTGCCGTTGCCGGTGAAGCCGGCGGGGATGTCCAGGTTGTGGGTATAGACGTAGCCCTCGATGCGGCAGTTGCCGTTGATGCGCACGCTGCCGGCGGCGACGATCGCCAACTCGTCCGTCTCTAAGCTCTCGAGCCTGGCGGAACCGTTGACCGTGACCTCGCCGCTGCACACGATCACGCCCGTGCCGCTGAAGGTGGCGTTGATGGAGCAGTTGCCGTCAATGTATGTTACGCCATCGAGGGTCGCGCTGCCGTTGAAGTTGTAATTGCCGTTGATGACGGTGGTGGCGATGCTGCGGTAGTACGCGAGATCAATGGTGGGCATCGGCATCTGCGGCGCGTTCGGCGTGCGAGTTCCGGTGACCGTGCCCCCCTCGCTGATGGATCCCACCGCCGACACGTCGCCGTCCACCTTTGGCGAACCGTTGAACTTGATGTTCGCATTCGCGTGGACGCTGCCCTTGACGTCCGCCGTGCCGCCGACGCGCAGCTCGGCGTCGGAGAACAGCGCGTTATCGAAGATCGGGTTATTGGTGCCCGGGTTCTGCAGGAAGCGCCCCACCACCTTGAGCTGGGAGTTCCACCCCTGTGATACGCCGGTGGATTGCAGCACCACCGTGTTGGGCACCGGCCCCGTCGCGCCCACGTACTGGGTGGCGGCGACGGTGAATGTGCCCGTCGGCAGGTCGCTGCGCGTCCACGTCGTCGGCAGCGCGGTGGTGGGCGCGTTGTACAGCTTCCACGCAGCGTAATCAATGCCCGCCTCCGCCAGGTTGAGGGCGCGCGACTCCTTGCGCACCCGGCTGGCGGTCTGCAGCTCCTGCGAGCTGGTCTGCACCAGGCTCGCCCCCACAATCAGCAGCACCACCAGGAAGATCATCGCCGACACCAGGGCAAACCCCTCGTCGCTGCGCGCACGGCGCCGTAATGTCATCATCGTCGTCTCCTTCGTCGCTCCACCCCTCTCCCTCAGAGGGAGAGGAGTAGTTGCGCGGTCACCACCGCATCCCCTCACAGGTTCCGCAGGTAGCACTCGGTGTGGGCGGTCTGCGGCTTGAGTTCGCCCCTTACCTCCGACACGGAGGTGATCCACATCTCCACCCCGTACAGGCGCACCTCGTCCGGCCAATACTTGAACATGGGCCGCGGCAGCCCGGTGGCGGGATCGGTCGGGTTGAGCTCGGGATGAATGCTGTCGGCGATCATCACCCGCGGCACCCAGGTGGTCGTGCCCTGCGCTTTGACCGCCTTCCACAGGTAGTGGCCGCTGGCGTCGAGGGCGCCCGTCTGGTCCGACAGGTAGAACGCCACCCAGTCCCCCTGCGACAGCGCCAGGCCGCTGCCGGAGTCCACCAACACGTTGTCGCGGCTGGCGTCCTTCTGCGGCATGATGACGATCAGCGCCTGCGAGCCGTAGGTGTCAATCACCATCGCCTCTCTGATTTCCTTGGCGACGCGCTCGACCGCCTTGGTCGCCTCGTCGTAGGGGCGCAGGCGCCACAGGTTCTTGTTATAGACCCCCAGCACCGAGAAGTAGATGAGGGACACCGTCCACGCCAGGATCCCCATGACCAACATCGCCACCAGCAATTCCGGCAAAGTGAAGCCGCTCCGGCGGCTGAGTCTGCGCTGGTCGTGCTTGATCATCCACTTCATCAGCTTGCTCCTCACGGCCGGTTCGAGATCAGGGTCGCCAGGTTGTAGGACCCGCGCAACCGCTGCGACCCGCCCCAGGCTACGGTCACGCTGACCCGCTTCATGTTCAGGTAGGGCGCACCGGTGCTGGGGTTGACGGCCTGCGCTTCGTTGTCCTCGTTGATGGTGATGGTGCCCTGGCTGCCGGTGAGCTCGGGCACGGTGAAGCGCGCCGTGTTCGCGTCAACGATCTGGTAGTTGGGATAGGGGAAGTGGGCGTAATCCACCACCGCCCCCAGGTAGCCGGCGTCGCGGATGCGCTCCATCTCCTGCATCGCCCTCTGGCCGGCGATGGTGTAGTTGGCCGATTTCTGGTGGGAAAGCACCCCGTAGTACACCATGGACGAGACCCCCACCAGGCCGATGCCCAGGACCATCGCCGCCACCAGCACTTCGATGAGGGTGAACCCGGCTGCGCGCCGGCGCCTGACTGCTGCGCTTCTGTGGTCAGTCATCGTGCCCTCCGATGCGGGGCGCCGCCCCATGTGGCACCCCGACCGCTCGGGGTGTCCCTGCGTCTGAGCCCCTGCGTCCCGCAAAACGCAAAACCCGCTGTCGGCGTCGCTCGTCGCAGACAGCGGGTGGCTTCGGCCTCCGCGGCAGGGCTGCCGGGAGACGCTTGCGGTCTGCTCCGTGCACGCCGACGCACGGTCTTCGGCAGCCTGGCAGCCGTGGCGATCATCATCGCCGTAGGCCCATGGCTTTGCGCCCCTGGGTTTCCCCAAGTTTGCCGTTTCGGGAATCACCGTGGGTTGCGAAGGTTCCGCGCCCCGACACTTCGGGGCTCTAGCCTAGATTTTCCACATTCGGCATGAGATTTCACATGTGAGGAGCGCCCGGGAGAGTGGGATATGGGGTCATCGCAGTGCGGCACAAGCGCCGCGGCGAGGCGCCGCGGTCATTCCAGGTTGGCGTGGCGGGCGTCCATGCGCTCCGCGGTCTGCCCCAGCTTGACCATCAGCCGCAGCACCACCGTATCGAACAACATCAACAGCGCCTGCTCGAAGACCGATCTGCCCGGCTGAATCGAGGGCGCCGCGGGGATGGCGATGACGCGGTCCGCGGCGGCGGCGAGCGGAGAAGAGGAATCCCCGGTGACGGCCCACACTTGGGCGCCGAGGGCGCGTGCATGCTGGGCGTGGGCGACGGTGCTGCGGGTGCGCCCGGAGCCTGAGCAAGCGATGAGCACGGCGCCCCGGCCGGCGGCCGTGGTGGTCGGCGAGCCGACCACGTGGACGCGCTTGCCCAGTTGGGCCAGGCGCGTGGCGAACGCGGCGCCCATGAGCCCCGAACGCCCCTGGCCGGTCACGAAGACCTCGGCGGCGGTGGCGACCGCGTCGGCCAGAGCTTCCAGTTCCGTCTCCCCGACCGGCAGCAGCGCCTGCCGCAACTCCTCCAGAATGCCGTCTATCACACCGTCGTCCGCCATGCACTCTCCCACCGCTTACGACCGCAGCGCCAACACCGCCTTCGCCCACAGCGCCTCCAGGTATGCGCGCACCTCGGGCGCGATCCACAGGATCGTGCCGATGGTGGCAACCGCTACCCCCATGATCGCCAGCAGGTAGCCCGGCGAAGGGGCGCCGCGGTAGAGGCGGCTCACGCCCTTGGCATCTACCAGCACCGACCCCACCTTGAGGCGGGTGAGGAAGGTGCTGGCCATGCCCCCGCGCGCCTTGTCGAGGAAATCCACCAGGCTGAAGTGGGCGCCGACGGCGATGATCAGCTCGGCGCCCTTCTCGTAAGCGAGCAGCATGGCGACGTCCTCGCTGGTGCCGAGGCAGGGGAAGAGCTTGGGCGCGACTCCGCGCGCCCGCAGGCGTTCGAGCGCCGGGGCGCGGCCGTCGGGGTAGGCGTGCAGCACCAGCTCGGCCCCGCAGCGCAGCCCGCGATCGGACACGCTGTCCATGTCGCCGATGATGAGGTCCGGCACATACCCCGATTCAAGCAAGACGTCGGCGCCGCCGTCAACCCCCATCAGCACCGGCTTCATGTCGCGGATGTAGGAGCGGATGATGCGCAGGTCCTCGCGCGCCCCCTGGCCGCGCACCACCACCAGCACGTGGCGCCCCGACAGGGGGGTGTCGAGCGCCGGCATCTGCGTCGCTTCGGCCAGCAGCCCGTGCTCCGCGCCGAGGTAGCTGAGCGTGTTCTCGACGAAGCTGCGGAGCTCACGATCAACGTTGGACTTGGCCGCCTCCATGCGCTCCGCCACCGCCTCGAGGGTGAGCGTGCGGCCCGAGCACACGCGCACGCCCTTGCGATACACGTCGCCCCCCACGATCTCCAGCGCGTCGCCCTCGTGGATGAGCTGCAGCGCCTCGGGGCCGGCGCTGTCAAGCACCGGCACCCCGGCGTTAAGCAGAGCGCGGGGGCCGAGGTTGGGGTAGCGGCCGGTGATGCTGGGCTCGGCGTTGACGACCGCCGCCACGCCGCGGGCGATGAGATCGGCGGCGCACGAACCATCCAGATCGCGGTGAGCGATGATCGCGATTTCGCCTGGCCGCAGGCGCAACGCGAGGTGCTTGGTGCGGGCGTCAACCCGCGCTCGGCCGCGAATGCACTGCACGGTTCCCCTCAACTCCTGCCCGCCCAGCCCAGCTTGGTGCGCACCTTGACGAAGAAGCTCGGCCCCGCCACGTGCACCATGTGGGCCGCCACTGGCGCCTTGCGCACGCGCACGATATCCCCCGCCGCCAGGGCGAAGCCCTGCTGGCCGTCAGTTGTAACCGTCACGTCCTGCCCTGGCTGCAGCGGGTTGGCGCTGACCGAGACCTCGGCGTGCAAGGGCACCACCATCGGCCGCGCCGACAGCGTGTGGGCGCAGATTGGCGTCACCAGCAGCGCCTCCACCTCCGGGCTTACCACCGGCCCCCCCGCCGACAGCGAGTACGCGGTCGAACCGGCGGGGGTCGCCACCCCCACGCCGTCCGCCGAGAACACGCCGAGCTGCTCCCCGGCGACCTCGATCTCCAGCCGCAGCACGCGCGATAGTGCGCCCTTGGTGACCACCACGTCATTGAGGCCCAGGAAGCGGCACGCGGGCCGTCCTGCGCGCATCACTTCGCCCTCGACCATCATCCGGTCGCGCACCTCGCACTGCCCCTCCAGCACCCGCGGCAGCGCCGCCATCAGCTCCGACTCCGCCACCTCCGTCAGGAACCCGAAGCCGCCGAGGTTGCAGCCGAGGATAGGGACGCCGCCGGGCGCGGCCAGCCGTGCCGTCGCCAGCATGGTGCCGTCGCCGCCCAACGCCAGCGCCAGCGACGCGCCCTCCATCAGCTCCTCTTCGCTGCGCCCGAGCTCCGGCCGGCGCAGGCGCTCGGCCACCGGCGGCTGTAGGCGCACCTCGAGGCCCCGTTCCTCCAGCCAGCCCGCCACCTCGCGCACCACGTTCGCCGCTCCCCGCCTCCTGAGCGACGCTACGATCGCGATCTTGTCCATCGCCACCGGTCCCAACGCAGCGCCCCTAGCCTCTTGCCGGGCCGGACTCGCCCGGCTCCAGCCGCTGCAGGTTGTCACGCGCATCGTTGTAGCCCGGGTCCGCCGCCAGCGCCAGCCGGTAGTGCCGCACCGCCTCCTGGCGCTTGCCCTGCGCCTCCAGCACGATGCCCAGGTTGTTGTGCGCCAGGGGGTAGCTCGGGTTCAACTCCAGCGCGCGCCCGAAAACCAGCGCCGCCAGCTCCAGCTCCCCGCGGCGATAGTGAATGAGGCCGATGTTGTTGAGCGCCCCCAGGTGGTCCGGGCGCAGCTTGAGCAGCTCCAGGTAGTGGCGCTCGGCCGCCTCGTAGTCTTGGGCACGGAGTAAGTAGTAGTCGGCCAGCGCCTCGTGCGGCGCCGGGGAGCCGGGCGCCACCCGCGCCATTCGCTGCCACTGCTCGACCGCCTTCTCCGTCTCCCCCTGGCGCGTGTAGGCGACCGCCAGGTTCTGTCGCGCGAGCGCGAATGACGGGGCCGCGCGCACCGCCAACTGCAGCACCGCTACCGCGTCGTCAACCTGGTCCTGCGCCAGGTAGGCCGCGCCCAGATTGGACAGGGCGCGGGGATCCAGCGACTTGATCTTGAGCGCCTGCTCATAGGCGGAGACGGCCTCGTCGTACTTCTGCAAGCGCAGAAGCGCGAGCCCGAGGTTGTAGAGAACCGCGAAATCCCGGGGCTGGATTTCCGCCGCGCGGCGCAAGGAGGCGGCGGCGGATTCCGCTTCGCCCGCCGCCAGTCGCGCCTGGCCCAAGTTGAGATGCGCCGCAAGCGACGACGGGTCCGCCTGCGTCGCGGTCTCGAAGGCTGACTCGGCCTCCTGCAAGCGCCCGGCTGCGCGCGCCGCCAGGCCCAGGTCAAGTTGGAACTTGCCGCTGCGCGGCGCCAGCCGTACCGCCTCGCGATACTCCGCCAGTGCGCCCGCCAAGTCCTCGCTCCGCTGCAGCGCCACCCCCAGGTTGTGATGGGTGGCGGCGTGCTTGGGATCGGCCGCGATCGCAGCGCGGTACTCGGCGATCGCCCCCGCCAGGTCGCCCGCCGCCAGGCGCGCGTTGCCCAAGTTGTAGCGCGCGTCGGTCATGTCGGGCGCGATCGCCAACGCCTTGCGGTAGTGCACGGCCGCAGCCGCATGATCGCCCTGCGCCAACAATGCGTTGCCCAGGTTGTTGTGCGCGTCGGCGGAGCCGGGGTCCAGCTCCACCGCGCGCGACAGGGAGGTGACCGCCTCCCTCACCAGCCCCGCCTGAAGCTGTGACAGTCCCAGCCACGACCACCCGGTCGAGGAATCCGGGGCCGACGCGGTGACCTTCTCGAACGCGGCTACCGCGGCGGGGTAGGCGTTGGCCTTGAACGCGGCCACGCCCTCCTGGTAGTCGTCAGCGCGCGCACAGGCCGCCACCGTCAGCACCAGGCACAGGCCGGCGATCGTTCGCGCTGATGGAAGATGCATGTCACACCCCCGCGCTTGCCGTGGTTGGGAGGCGGATCCGCCGGTGGTGGGCAAGCGCCGCACGGGAGCAAACCGCTGGCGGCAATCCCGCGTGAGTATAGCACACCCGCTACCCCATTTCAACCGGCGCCGACGCCGGGGCAGGCGCTCTGTGGATTCCGTGGCCAGGCCTCTTCCGGGGTGCTCATTGCCCGCAGGCGGGCGGGGCGCTGGTGGGGGAAGGATCAGCAGCCGACTGTGGGTGCCGGCTCCCGGCGCAGCGCAAGGGCGGCCACCAACGCGGCCAGTGTCAGTATGGCCGCGGCGCCATAGAAGACGTCGGCGTGTTGTCGGTCCCAAAGCAGGCCGCCCAGCACCGGCCCCAGCGCGGCGCCGGCGCCCTCAGCGGTGGCGACCATGCCCATGACGCCGCCGCGGCGGTTGGTCGGCGCCAATTCCGATACCACCGCCAGCCATGCCGGGATGCCCAGGATCTGGCTTAGCACCAGCAGCACGGCGACCGCGGAGAACGCGACCAGTGAGTGACATGACGGAACGAGCCACATCAAGGCGGCGGAGGCGCCAAGCGATAGGCGCACAGCCAGCGTTCTGCCCCAGCGGTCGGCGGCGTGCCCCAGCGGCAACCCTAGCAGTAGTACCGGCACGCCGAGCGCCGCCAGCAGCCCGCCGACTCCCAGGCCGCTCAGACCGAACTCAAACTTCAGGTAGGGAAGCGCAAAGCTCGCCAGCGTCAGCGCGCCCATGGTCATCAAGAGGCTGATCAACAGCACCAGGAACATGGGGTAGGGCGCAGGAGCGGGCGCCGCCTCGGCCGGGGTCGCCGCAGTCGGCACGGCGGCGGGTCGCGAGCGCGGCAGGCCCCAGTAGCCCACAACTGCGGCCACCAACAGCAGCCCGCTGGCGACGTAGAACGGGAAACGGTTGCTGTGGGCCGCGTGGGCCACAAGCGCGCCGAGCGCGGCGGCGACGCCGATAGCCGCCACGTACACGGTGTTGACAGCGCTCATCGCCGCCGCCCGTGAGCGCGGGCGCACGAGGTCACCGATCATGGCGAACAGCGGCGGCCACAGCGCCGCCGCGCCCACGCCGTCGGCCACGCGCAGCGGGAACACCAGCGCCCACAGCCGCAAGGGCAGGCGCGCGACTAGCGTCGGACTCAGGCAAATCAGCAGCGGGCCGAGCACGATGAAGGGCTTGCGCCCGAGACGATCGGACAGTCGGCCCATGGGGAACTTGAGCGCCATCTCGCACACCAGGAAGGTCGCGCTGGTCGCGCCCAGAGCGACACCCGAGACGTGCAGGTCCTCGATCAGGTACATGGGCAGGGCGTAAACATTGACGAGCGCAAAGGCGATCTGGCCGGCCCCGGCCACCACCCCCAGGCGCAGCAGCTCCGGGTACTCGCGGAACAGGGCGATGTATGTGCGTTCCAGGTGCTGAAGCATGGACCATGCCCTTGCAGCCAAGGCCGAGGCGCCTTCGCTGCTAGCTGGTGGAGCGCGGCTCCAGGGCGGCGACAAGGGTGAGACCCCGCGTCAGCCGGGTGTGGAGCCCGACCTCGGCGACGTGGCAGCGCCAGCCCGGCGCCCACGCGGCGGGGGCCGAGCGGTGATGGCGGTAAACGCGGATGCCGCGCAATCGCGCCGCGGCGGCGAAGCACGCGCCCAACAGCCCCCGCTGCGGCGCCGTGATGATCAGCGCCTCCCGCGTCGCCGCGCACATCCGCGCCACGAACGCCGCCGGCTCCGCCACGTAGTCGAGCACCCCGATCGCCACCGCCACGTCGAAAGCGCCGTCCACCGGCAGCCGCATGAAGTCATCATTGACGACGGTGACGTTGGTCGCGCCGGCCGCGGCCAGCCGGCGCCCCAGGATCCCGGCCATGGTCGCGGAGTCCTCGACCGCCACCACCTCGCCGAACGCTTGCGCCAGCGCCAGGGTGTACATCCCCGTGCCCGGCCCCACCTCCAGGGCGCGGTGGCGGCGGTCGCCGTAGCGGGCGATGAGCTTGCCGACCGCTGCCGCCTCCTGGCGGCGAATGGTGGAGATGACGGGCAGCGCCAGGTTCAGCTCGTATAACCCCGCTCCGCGGTGGTATGGGTTGTTGGACCTCATTGCCCGTCATCCGTCGCGCCGTAGATCCAGTCGCGCCTGCAACATGATAGCGCCGGGCCGCGCCGTGTCAAGCCCTCTGCCGCCTGACAGTTACACAGTTTCCGATCAGGCCGCAGCGAGATTCTTCACTTCGCGCGGCCGCGCGACTCGCGCGAGCACGCTCCGATCAGAATGACACCACCAGAGCGGTGTCACTGTGAGTGCCTAGGCCCGGAGGGCCGCTGGCTAGGCCTAAAGGCCGCCATCCCGGTCTCTGACCTAGGGACACGGCGGTCGCTCCGCGACCTAGCCGCGTTAGCGAAGAGTCTCGCCTGCGCGATAGCGCAAAGTGGGTAGCCGTCAGCTCTGCCGCGCGGAAGCTCCCGCTGCTGCGCCCCCGGTGGGACCCTTCACGGCGGGGGATCATCGCGCATCGCCGGCATGGGGATCGGCCTGTACGGGCAAGGCATGCCTTGCCCCTACGACCCGGAATCCGGGCCGGGGCGGAGCCCGGACCCTACATCGCGGCGCGCATCCCGCCTTTCCCGGTCACCCCCCGCGGTCGCCACATGATTGACCACGTCGCGGTGATGTGACACAATTACCGAGCACTTCCCCTGAAATGAGAGACCGATGAGCGATCCGACATCGAACGGCGAGAACGAGAAGCGGGCGCGCGGTTTCAACCGTGCGAACGTGTCTCGCGACGCACCGGGCGCGCGTTCTTCAGAACGCGCGAGAGAATCCGCGACCGCTGAAGAGGTCGCGCCCCGCATGTCGCGCCCGACGAATCCGGCGGGCGATGCCGCGAAGGACGGGCAGGGGACAGTCCACGGGGGGACAGCCCCTTTCGATTTCATACGCGAAATCGTCGCCGGGGACACCCAGACCGGCAGGTTTGACGGCCGCGTGCACACCCGCTTCCCCCCCGAGCCCAACGCCTACCTCCACATCGGCCACGCGAAGGCGATCTGGATCAGCTATGGCATCGCCCAGGAGTACGGTGGGCTCTTCAATCTGCGCTTCGATGACACCAATCCGGTGACCGAAGAACAGGAGTTCGTTGACGCCATCATCGAGGACGTGCGCTGGGTCGGCGCCGACTGGGGCGACCGTCTTTTCTTCGGCTCCGATTATTTCGAGCAGCAGTACGCATGGGCCCTCGATCTCATCCAGCAAGGTCAGGCCTATGTCTGCGACCTCTCGCCGGAGGAGGTCATCGAGATGCGCGGCACGCCGACGACGCCGGGGGTCGCCAGCCCCTACCGCGACCGCGGCATCGAGGAGAACCTCGACCTGTTTCGGCGCATGCGCGCGGGCGAGTTCCCGGACGGCGCGCGGACGCTGCGCGCCAAGATAGACATGGCCTCGGGGAACCTGAATCTGCGCGACCCGGTGATGTACCGCATCCGCCATGCAGCGCACCACCGCCAGGGCGACGACTGGTGCATCTACCCGATGTACGATTGGGCGCACGGACTGCAGGATTCGATCGAGGGCATCACGCACTCCCTGTGCTCGCTGGAATACGAGAATCACCGTCCACTGTACGACTGGTTCCTGGATCAGCTCGGCATCCATCACCCCCGCCAGATCGAGTTCGCGCGGCTGAACATGTCGTACACGGTCATGAGCAAGCGGCGATTCATCGAGCTCGTCAACGGCGGGCATGTCGAGGGGTACGACGACCCGCGGCTGCCGACCCTGGCCGGCCTGCGGCGGCGGGGCTATACCCCCGAAGCCGTCCGCGAGTTCTGCCGGCGGATCGGGGTGGGTAAGACCGACAGCATCGTTGACATCGCCGTGCTCGAGGACTGTGCGCGCGATGACCTCAACCGGCGCGCCCAGCGCGTGATGGGGGTGCTGCGGCCGCTGAAGGTCGTCCTCACCAACTACCCCGAGGAGCTGACGGAGGAGATGGGCGCGGTCAACAACCCGGAGGATACGAGCGCCGGCACGCGCAAAGTGCCCTTCTCGCGCGAGCTGTATATCGAGCGCGAGGATTTCCGCGAAGAGCCGCCGCCGAAGTTCTACCGCCTGGCGCCGGGGCGCGAGGTGCGGCTGCGCTACGCCTACTTCATCCGCTGCGAGCAGGTGATGAAGGACGACAACGGCGAGGTGATCGAGCTGCGCTGCACCTATGATCCCGCCACCCGCGGCGGGGATGCCCCCGACGGCCGCAAGCCGAAGGCGACGCTGCACTGGGTGTCGGCGAAACACGCCGCGCCCGCCGAGGTGCGGCTGTACGATCATCTGTTCGTGAAACCCGACCCGGATGACGTGCCTGAGGGCGGCCCTTCGACCGGCTCAGGGCCGCCCGTGCCCGACGTGCAAGGACCGTCGCGAGCATCGTCGAGGGGCGGCAGCTTCCTGGACAACCTGAATCCGGACTCGCTGGAGATCGTTACCGGCTATGTCGAGCCGTTCGCGCGAGACGCGCAGGCCGGCGACCGCTTCCAGTTTGAGCGTGTCGGGTACTTCTGCGTGGACACGAGACACTCGGCTCCGGGCCGGCTGGTCTTCAACCGAACCGTCACCCTGCGCGATACCTGGGCGCGGATCGAGCGGGCGATGAAGCGGGCGTGAGAGCGGCCGCCCTCCGCCGCCTCTCGGCGAGCGATTCCTGAAGGTGCGCCCACCCCGCAGGGCGTATAATATGTCCACCAGTCTGGCCGCCGCGGTAACGTCGGATGTGGCACCCCGACTCGTCGGGGTGAATGGGCGGCCACAGCGGGCCGCCCCTACAAGATGGCGGCCGAGTCCCGGTCCATGGCCCAGGAATCCTCCAACCCGAATCAGGGAACCGTCCACGCAGGGACCGTCCCCTCGTCATTCGTCCATCTGCACGTCCACAGCGAATACAGCCTGCTTGACGGCGCCTGTCGCATAGACCAGTTGGCGGGGCGCGCCGCCCAGCTCGGCATGGAGGCGGTCGCCCTTACCGACCACGGCGTGATGTACGGCGCCATCCAGTTCTACCGTGCCTGCCAGCGCCATCGCGTGCGCCCGATCCTGGGCTGCGAGGTCTATGTCGCCCCCCGCAGCCGTCGCGACCGCGAGGGCAAGGCCGACAGCAACCTTGCGCACCTGGTGCTGCTGGCGCGTGACGACGTGGGGTATCGCAACCTCATCCGCCTGGTAAGCGCGAGCCACCTCGAGGGCTTCTACTACAAGCCGCGGGTGGATCACGAGCTGCTGGCCGCCCACAGCGAGGGGCTGATTGCGCTCAGCGCGTGCCTGGTGGGGGAGGTGGCCGCGTTATCGCTGGAGCGCCGCGGCGCGCAGGCGCGACGGGTGGCCGCTCGCTATCGCGAGCTCTTCGGCGCGGACAACTTCTACCTCGAGCTGATGGACCACGGAATCCCCGAGCAGGCGCGCGTTAACCCGGAGTTGACGCGGCTGGGGCGGGAGCTGGGGATCCCCTTGGTCGCCACCAATGATGTGCACTACCTGCGCCGGGAGGATGCGGCGGCGCACGACGTTCTGCTGTGCATCCAGACCGCCACCACCGTGGACGACCCCAACCGGCTGCGCTTCCACGGCGACCAGTTCTACCTCAAGTCGGGCGCAGAGATGGCGGCCCTCTTCCCGGACTACCCGGAGGCGCTGGAGAACACCCGCGCGATCGCCGAGCGCTGCGACGTCAAGCTGTCCCTGGGCGAGGTGCGGCTGCCGCACTTCGAAGTGCCGCCGGGGCACGACCACGACAGCTACCTGCGCGCGCTGTGCCTGGAGCGTCTGGGCGCCCGCTATCCGGATGCCGACACCCGCGTGATGACGCGCCTGGAGGAAGAGCTCGACGTCATCCGGCAGCGGCAGTTGGCGCCGCTCATCCTCATCAGTTGGGACGCCATCCATTTCGCGCGCTCCAACGGCATTCTGGTGGGCCCCGGTCGGGGGTCGGCGGTGGGCAGCCTGGTGCTGTACGTGCTGGGGGTGACCAACATTGATCCCCTGGAGCACGGCCTGCCCTTCGAGCGCTGGATGAACCTCGAGCGCCTGAGCATGCCCGACATTGACTCCGACTTCGAGGATGCGCGCCGCGACGAGGTCATCCGCCACATCATCGAACGCTACGGCGCGGAACGGGTCGCCCAGATCATCACCTTCGGCACCATGGGGGCGCGGCTGGCCATCCGCGACGCCGGGCGCGCGATGAAGACGCCGCTGGCGGAGGTGGATCGCCTGGCCAAGCTGGTGGACCCCACCACCTCCATCTCGCAGAGCCTGGACACGGTGCTGGAGCTGAGCCACGAGTACCAGGGCGACGACCGGGTGCGCAAGCTGCTCGACACCGCGATGGCGATCGAAGGCCTGGCGCGACATGCCTCCACCCACGCCGGGGGCCTGGTCATCTCCGAGTCGCCGCTGACCGACCTCGTGCCCTTGCAGCGCTCGACCGAGGGGGAGGGCGTCACCACCCAGTTCAAGATGGATGACGTAGTGGACGTCGGGCTGCTCAAGCTCGACATCTTGGGGCTGCGCACGCTGTCGGTGATCAAGCACGCGCTGGCCCTCATCCAGGCCGGTCGCGGGGTCGCAGTGGACCTGGAGCGCATTCCCTTTGACGACGCCGCGACCTACGAGTTGCTGGCGCGGGGGGATACCGCGGGCGTGTTCCAGCTCGAGAGCTCGGGCATGCGCCAGGTGCTGATGGACCTACGCCCGGACCGTTTCTCCGACCTCATCGCCGTGGTCGCCCTGTACCGGCCGGGGCCGATGGCGCACATCGCCGACTTCATCGCCGGCCGTCACGGGCGGCGCGAGATCACCTATGCTCATCCCAAGCTCAAGCCCATCCTCGAGAGCACCTACGGCATCATTGTCTATCAGGAGCAGGTAATGCAGATCGCCCGCGACCTGGCGGGGTTCTCCATGGGCAGCGCGGACGTGCTGCTCAAGGCCATGGGCAAGAAGAAGAGCGAAGCCATGGGCAAGCTGCGCGAGGAGTTCATCGAGGGCGCCAAGGCCAACCGCGTCCCCCGCGCCGTCGCCAACGACATCTTCGACCGCATGGCGGTGTTCTCCGGCTACGGCTTCAACAAGGCGCACTCCGCCTGCTACGCCCTCAACGCTTACCAGACCGCTTACCTCAAGGCCAATTACCCCGCCGAGTTCATGGCCGCCCAGCTCACCAGCGTCGGCGACAACAAGGACAAGCTCGCCGCCTATATCGAGGAGTGCCGGCGCATGGGCATCCGCGTCCTGGCGCCCGACATCAATGACTCGGGCGAGAACTTCACCGTCTCCGAGGGCGCGATTCGCTTTGGTCTCGCCGCCATCAAGCACGTCGGCAGGGGAGCGGTCGAGAGCATCATCGGCGCGCGCGAGCAGGGCGGCCCCTTCGCCGGCCTGCACGACCTCTGCGCGCGCCTCGATCCCGCCGCCGTCAATCGCACCGCCCTGGAGTCGCTGATCAAGGCGGGGGCGCTCGACGGCCTGGATGGGCATCGCCGCCAGCTCGCCGAAGCGCTCGGCCCCGCGCTCGAGGCGGCTCAGCGCAGCCGCCGCGACCGCCTGGCGGGGCAGGGCTCGCTGTTCGGGGAGCAGGAGGCGGAGCTCCCGGCGAGCACCGGGCCGGCGCTGCCCGACGCGGCCGAGTTCAGCCAAGAGGAATTGCTGGCCCTGGAGAAGGAATATCTGGGGCTGTTCGTCTCCGACCACCCGCTGTCGGCGGTGGCAAAGGAGCTGACACAGCAGGTATCGGCGCGGGTGTGCGACCTGGGCGAGCTGGAGGAGGGCGCGGACGTCGTAATCGGCGGCCTGGTCAGCAGCTGCCGCCGCTACAATGCGCGCAACGGTCGCCCGATGATGTTCCTGGCGATGGAGGACATGACCGGCAGCGTCGAGATTACGGTCTTCTCCGACGCCTACGAGCGCTGCGGGGGTGAACTCGCCGCGGGGACGGTGGCGCTGGCGCGCGGCAAGGTGGAAGGATCCCGCCGCGGGGGTGAGGCCGCAGAGGGGCGGGTCGGGGTGGCGCGGGTGGTGGCGTTTGAGATCGCGCGCTTCGATGATACGCAGGCGGTCAAGGCGCTGCTCGCCGCCGGCCGGCGGCGAACGCGCAACAGCCGCAATAACCACGGCAATGCCAACCGCTCCCCGTCCGCCGCCGCGGATGACCACGCGCCCGCACCGCGACCGGCGGCGCCGCGCGAGCGCCTGCATATCCGCGTGCCTGCGGCGCACGCGGAGACCGCTTTTCTGCGCGACCTCAAGCAGTTGCTGCGACGGCACCGCGGCGAGGCGCTGGTGCTGCTGCATGTGGCCGACGATAAGTCCGAGACCAGCCTGTCCCTTCCCCGCGCCTTCGCCGTGGCCGCGAGCGAGACCCTGTGCGAGGAAATCGAGGCCCTGCTGGGCGAAGATGCGGTGTGGAGGGAAACGCTCTAGACCGCGAGTATCGGTGGCGTCAATTCAGCGGCGATCGCCGCGAGGAGGTATTATCACATGGCGGAAACGAAGATCCTGCTGTCGGAGAAGGACATCCCCACGCGGTGGTACAACATCGCCGCGGACCTGCCCCATCCCCTCGATCCCCCGCTGCACCCGGGCACCCACCAGCCCCTGGGGCCGGACGACCTCGCCCCCATCTTCCCCATGGGCCTCATCATGCAGGAGGTGAGCGCGGAGCGCTGGATCGAGATCCCCGACCAGGTGCTCGACGCCTATCGCCTCTACCGGCCGACGCCGCTCCATCGCGCCCGGCGCCTGGAGAGGGTGCTCGACACCCCGGCCAAGATCTACTATAAGTACGAGGGGACGAGTCCCCCAGGCAGCCACAAGCCCAACACCGCCATCGCCCAGGCCTACTACAACAAGCAGGAGGGCGTCAAGCGGCTGGCGACCGAAACCGGCGCCGGGCAGTGGGGCAGCGCGCTCGCCCTCGCCTGCCGCATCTTTGACCTCGAGTGCACCGTCTACATGGTCAAGGTCAGCTACAACCAGAAGCCCTATCGGCGGGTGATGATGGAGGTGTGGGGCGCCAACGTCTTCGCCAGCCCCAGCGAGCACACCCGGGCCGGGCGCCAGATTCTGAGCGAGGACGCCGACAGCCCGGGCAGCCTGGGCATCGCCATCAGCGAGGCGGTGGAGGACGCGGTCTCGCGCGACGACACGCGCTATTCCCTGGGCAGCGTGCTCAATCACGTGCTGCTGCACCAGACGGTGGTGGGCCTGGAAGCGAAGAAGCAGATGGAGATGGCGGGTGACTACCCCGACGTCGTCGTCGGCTGCGTCGGCGGGGGTAGCAACTTTGCGGGCCTGTGTTTCCCCTTCTTGGCCGACAAGTTCGCGGGTAAGCAGGTGCGTGCGTTGGCGGTCGAGCCGACCGCGTGCCCGACCCTGACCAAGGGGCAATTCCGCTACGATTTCGGCGACACCGTCGGCTTGACGCCACTGGTGCGCATGTACACGCTGGGGCACACCTTCGTCCCCGCGGGCATTCACGCGGGCGGGCTGCGCTATCACGGCGACGCTCCTCTTATCAGCCTCCTGGTCAAGGAGGGCCTGATGGAGGCGGTGGCCTATCATCAGAACCCCTGCTTCGAGGCGGCGGTCACCTTCGCCCGCGCCGAAGGCATCATCCCCGCACCGGAGGCCGCCCATGCGGTCAAGGCCGCCATGGACGAGGCCGTGGCCGCCAAGGAGACCGGCGAAAAGCGGGTTATCCTGTTCAACCTCAGTGGTCACGGCCACTTCGACCTCGGCGCCTACGACGACTATCTCGCCGGCAAGCTCGTGGACTACGAGCTGCCGCAGGAGAAGATTGACGCGGCGCTGGCCGATCTGCCGACGGTCTAGAGGCAACCGCCGCCATCCGCTGATGTGAACGACGATCCGTAGGGGCAAGGCATGCCTTGCCCCTACAAGTCCGTCGGTCAGCCGTGCAGCGTGGGATCACACCAATCATGCGGTTGATCAACACGAGAGAAGAGAACCTGGAACTTGCCGTCATCGCCGACAAGATCTCAATGCCGGCGGTCGCGTTGGAGCCGGCGGCGCAGGCCGAGGTGATCAAGATCGTTCGGCGCGTGTTCGAGGAGCGCGATGAGGCGGTCGTTGAGTACTCGCGCGACAAGGACTGGACTGAAGCCTCTGCTGCGACACTGCGCGTCTCCGAGGCCGAAATCCGCGCCGCGGCCGAGACTCTCGACGCGGCGGACGCCGCGGCCCTGCGCGCGGCCATCGAGCACGTCCGCGAGTTCCACCAACAGCACGTGCCGGGCGACCACCTGGATGCGGCCGAATACGGGGCGCTCCTGGGCTGGCGCTACACGCCCATCGAGTCGGTGGGTGTGTACGTCCCGGCTGGTACGGCGCCGCTGCCCAGCTCGCTCATCATGGCGGTGGTGCCCGCGCAGGCAGCCGGGGTATCGCGCATCGCGGTGGTCACGCCGCCGGCTCGCGATGGGAGCGCCAATCCCGGCATCCTTGCGGCGGCGGGTCTGCTGGGCATCACCGAGGTGTACCGCGTCGGCGGCCCGTGGGCTATCGCCGCCCTAGCCCGTGGCACACAGACTATTCCCGCGGTTGACAAGATCGTCGGTCCCGGCAACATATACGTCAACTTTGCCAAGAGCGCCGTCGCGGGGGTAGTCGGCATAGATGGCTTCTACGGCCCCAGCGAAGTCGTCATCCTCGCCGACGAGCAAGCCGACCCGCGCCTCATCGCCGCCGACCTCGCGGCTCAAGCCGAGCATGCTTCGGATTCAATTGCAGTATTGGTGACGCCGTCGCGCGCACTCATGGAGCGCGTGGAAGCGAGCCTGGCGGAGCTTCTACGCAACCTCGGCCGCGCGGACACGATTCGCCGCTGCCTCGATGAACGCGGTGCGATGGTACTGGTTCGCAGCCTCGAGGAAGGCATCGAACTGGTCAACCTGGTGGCGCCGGAGCACCTGGAGCTGGCGGTCGCCGATCCCCGCGGGCTGCTGCCCAAGATCAGGAATGCGGGCTGCATCCTCGTGGGTGCAGACACGCCGACCGCCGTCAGCGACTACCTCGCCGGCCCCAGTCACATCCTACCGACCGGGCGCAGCGCACGATTCTCCTCGGGTTTGGGCGTGTTGGATTTCATGAAGCGCTCCAGCGTCGTGTCCGTCTCACCCGAGTGGCTCGCCCACAACGGGCGTCATGTCGAGCGCCTGGCGGAAATGGAGGGTTTGCAGGCGCACGCGCGCTCCGTGCGCATGAGAATGGGCGACGATGGTTAACGACCCGCCTGCGCCGGAGCTGCGGCGGACAAGCCCCCAGCCGCGATACGCCGCCTCGGGGCGGGTGCTGGTGCGCCCCGAGGTGCTGCCGCACCTGGCGGAGGTTGACACCCTGATCTTCGACATTGACGGCGTCATCATGGACGTCACCGGCTCCATGCGCGCGGTCGGCTGCGACGCGGTGCGCGCCTACCTGACGGAGATCGTGGGCTGGCCCGACCGCGGCCCGCTGCTCGACACCTGCGAGCTAGAGCTCTACAAGCTCGCCGACGGCTTCAACGACGATTGGGAGCTCGCCGGCGTCAACGCCCTGACCTTCCTGGTGAAGGCGGAGCTGGCGGACACGCAGGACGCCGCCACGCTGCGAGCGGCATCGCCCACGGTCGCCGAGCTGGCGACCGCCGTGCGCGCCTCGCGGGGCGGGCCGTCCGGGGTGCGGACGCTGCTGCTCGACCGCCTGGACGAAGCGGCGCGCGCGCGCGTAATGCGCGCCTGGGATTTCGACAAGATTCGCCAGATCTTCCAGGAGCTCTACGCCGGCGAGGACTACTGCCCCAGGTTCTATGGCTATCATCCGCAGCACCTGCACGTGCCCGGCCGCATCGCCCTCGACCGCCCGCTCATCCGCCGCGCGAGCATCCCCCCCGCCGTCACCAAGCTCGGCATCTACAGCGGGCGCACGTGGGAGGAGACGAGGGCCGCGCTCGAGATGGCGGGTATCGCCGATGTCTTCGCCCGCGAGCGCGTGATCGTCGTGGACGACGGGATGGTCAAGCCCGATCCGCGCGGGCTGGCGACGCTGGTCGAGCGCATGGCGGCGACGGCCGCGGTCTTCGTCGGCGACATGCCCGACGACCGCGAAGCGGTGCGGCGCTACCGCGAGGAGCGCGGTGCGGGGGTCGAGGTCCTCGATTGCCTGGTCTTGTCGGGGCCGCTGGGCGGACGCCCGCAGGCGGAGATCCGCGCCGCCGGCGCCGACCTCATCGCGCCCGATGTCAACGTCTTCATGGAGTGGTGGGCGCAACTGGCCGCCGGCCGACAGGAACTGCCGACCCCCGCGGCGTAACCGGTACCCATGAGAACCGCCAGCGTTCACCGTAAGACCAAGGAAACCGACATCACGCTCGACCTGGGTCTCGACGGCCCCGGCGCGGTCAAGGTCGCCACCGGCATCGGCTTCCTTGATCACATGCTCGAGCTGGTCGCCAAGCACGGGGCGCTGGCGCTGGCGGTGCGGGCGAAAGGCGACCTCGGCGTGGACTTCCACCACACGGTAGAGGACGTCGGCATCTGCCTCGGCCGGGCGCTCAAGGAAGCGCTGGGCGATAAGACGGACCTCCGCCGCTATGGCTCCGCGGCGGTGCCCATGGATGAAGCCCTCATCCTGGCGGCGGTGGACCTCAGCGGCCGCCCCTACCTCAGCTACGAGCTGGAAGTGCGACGACGCAAGCTGCGCGACTTCGACACCGAGCTGGTAGAGGAATTCTTCCGGGCGCTGGTCAACGCCGCGGGCATGACCCTGCACTTGCGTCAACTGGCCGGGCGCAACACCCACCACGTCGTCGAGGCCGCCTTCAAGGCTTTCGCGCGCGCCCTGCGCGCGGCGGTCGAAACCGACCCCCGCGGCGGCGGCGTGCCCTCGACCAAGGGGGTGCTGTGATACAGGCGACCACCATCCTGGCGGTGAAGCGAGGAGACCAGGTCGCGCTCGCGGGCGACGGCCAGGTGACGCTCAACAACACCGTGCTCAAGCACAGCGCCAATAAGCTCCGTACGCTGCGCGACGGCGCCATCCTCGCGGGGTTCGCGGGCGGCGCCGCCGACGCCTTCGCGCTTTTCGAGCGGTTGGAATCCAAGCTCGAAGCCACGCGCGGCAGCCTGCCGCGGGCGGCGGTGGAGCTGGCCAAGGACTGGCGCACCGACCGGCTCCTGCGGCGGCTGGAGGCGATGCTCATCGCCGCCGACGCCGAGCGCCTGTTCGTCATCTCCGGTAACGGCGATGTGATCGAGCCCGACGACGGCATCGCCGCCATCGGCAGCGGCGCCCCCTACGCGGTGGCGGCCGCGCGCGCGCTCGCGCGCCACACCGACCTGCCGGCGGAGACCATCGCCCGCGAGGCCATGGCCATCACCGCCGACATCTGCATCTATACCAACGATCAGATAACCGTCGAGACCATCACGCAGTAGGTCGCACCAGAAATCGGCATACCGGTCAGGGATGGGGCCATGGGTAAGCACGCAGGACGGCCAAACGTGCCGTCGGTGCCTCAGGCCGTTGCATGCAACCGTAACCAGGAGCGTTAGACCCAGATTATGCGCAATGAGCGTAAATGCTTCACCTGGCGGGTGAAGCAGCGATGTTAAGCGGTTAACAGCTGATGAAACGATGATGGGAACGATTCCAACCCACACAAAAGCAAGGAAGCGCCTGCCTGTGTCG
>DATLAK010000071.1 GCA_035527535.1 Armatimonadota bacterium | reverse complement strand
AGGAGCGAGTTATCGCGCAGAAAGTCAGGAACTCCCTCGCTCTCGAATACGATCCCGCGAAACTGGAGGTCGTCGTGGTCTGCGACGGGTGCGACGACGCGACGGCGGAGGTCGCCAGGCAAGCCGGCGACTCGCGTGTGCGCGTCGTCGCGTACCACCCGCGCCAAGGAAAGGCGAACGCACTCAACGTGGGGCACGCAGCCACTGAATGCGATATCCTCGTCCTCACGGACGCTGACGTTCGACTGCACCCGGGGACGCTGCGAGAACTCGTGGCCAACTTCGCGGACGAGCGCGTGGGCGCTGTGTGTGGGCGGACCCTCGTCGAGACGCGGGCGGCAGCGACATCGCTCGGCGAGCGTCTCAAATACCGGTTTGACGGCTCCGTTCGCCTCCTCCAGAGCCGCATCTGGTCTCTGCCCGGCGCCGACGGTGGGCTGTACGCCATCCGCCGCCACCTCTTCCGACCGCTGCCCGAGGACACGGTAGCCGACGACATGGCCGTCGCGCTTGGCGTGGTCGAGCAGGGATTCCGCGTCGTCTACGACGTCACCGCCACCGCCACCGAACCCGCCGCTCCGTCTTTCCGGGCGGAGCTGGGGCGGAAGGCGCGGATCGTGGCCGGCGCAGCTCCCATCGCCCTGAGGTGGCTCGTAAGACGCGGGCCGTTCCGGGACGGTCTCGTCGGCTTCCACTTGCTGTCCGGGAAGCTGCTGAAGTACACCGTCCCCTGCTGGATGGTGGTCATGCTCGCGGCAAGCATTGCTTTACGAGCGGCACCCACAGGCCGCGCGCTGCTTGTGGGTCAGATGGGGTTCTACCTGACCGCACTCGTCGGTTACGTGCTCCATCGCTTCGGCGCCCGCCTCCCACGGGCGGCACTGCTCCCCACCTACTTCTGCGGAGTGAACTACGCTGCCGTGGTCGGGCTACTCCGCGCCACGCTCCGGCGGCAGTCCGTCCGCTGGGAACACACGCGCCTCGGGGCGCGCGAGGTCGGCACCTCCTCGCGGCCTGTAAGCAGGCCCGCGGACGAGGGGGTCTAGCCATGGTCCAGGTAATGGCCGCCCCTGTACAGTCGAGCAGTCGAGCGGACAGCGAATGTGCCTGGAACGCCTTCGTCCACGGGCACGAGAATGCCACGCTATTCCACGACATCCGGTGGCGCAGCGTCATCGCGGATGCTTTGGGCTGTCGAAGCTACTACTTGGAGGCCTGGGAGTCAGCCCGGTTGGCCGGCGTGCTGCCACTATTCCTGGTGCGCGTGTCGCCGTTCAAGTCGGCACTTGTGTCGATCCCCTTCCTCAACTACGGAGGCCCACTGGCAGACACGGAGACGGCGCGACATGCACTCCTGTCGGACGCCATCGAACTCGCGAAGGACCTGCGCGTGGAGTACCTCGAACTCCGGTCGCGCGAGCCCATGGACGACCGTTTCTCGAGTCTGTCGCACAAGGAGACTTACGAGATCGACCTCACACCGGGGCGAGATGCCATCTGGAGACTCCTGAAGGCAAGTGTCCGCAACAAGGTGCGAAAGGCGAGCAAACTCGGCGTGACAGTGTCCCAGGGCAAAGACCTCCTTCCCGAGTTCTACCGATGCTTCTCCCGCAACATGCGAGACCTGGGGACCCCGGTCCTCGGGCTGCACTTCTTCGAGCAGGTTCTCCGGCGGTTCCCCCGGGAGTCCCACGTCTTCGTTGCCTCGCGCGAGGGGCGCCCTGTGGGGGGCAAGTTTGTCATGGCGTGGCGGGGTATCATGCACTTCATCTGGGCATCCTCCCTGCGTCAGATGCTGAGCTGTGCTCCCAACGATCTTCTCAACTGGCGGGCGATTGAGTACGCCTGCGAACAGCAAATGACGCGGTGCGATTTCGGACGCTCGACCCGCGAATCCACTCACGCCGCCTACAAGAAGCAGTGGGCGGCCGTGCCGAGACCGCTATTCTGGGAGTACTACGGTTCCGGCGCGCCTCGCGGCGACTCGCATGTGCGGACGGCGACCAGACCTTACCGCTGTGCGAGCCTGGTGTGGCGTCGTCTTCCCCTCTGCATCGCGAACCGCCTTGGCCCGCCAATAGCGAAGCACTTGCCCTGAGGAGTTCTCCTGAGTAAGATGTCCATACTCCGCACAACTGCGAAGACAGCACTCTCGGGCCTGCTGCACTACAGCGGGACATACGGTGCCCTGGCCTGGCTCGGCGAGCGGGTGGGTCAGGGCGGCCTTGCCGTACTGACCTACCATCGAGTGCTGCCACCTGAGGCGGCGCAGGTAGAGCCGGACCCGGGGATCGTGACAACCACAGGTTGTTTTGAGGCGCAGATGCGATACATATCGAAGCACTGCGCGGCTCTCGACCTCGAAGATGCCGTCGAGCGTATGCACCGCGGTCATTCCCTCCCGCGACGGGCCTGTGCGATCACTTTTGACGATGGGTGGCTCGACACCTATACCCATGCCTACCCTATCCTGCGGCACTTCGGCCTGCCGGCCACGGTCTTCGTCACAACACAGTGCGTCGGAACCACGCGCCCGCTTTGGACGCGGTTGGCAGTCGCCGTCCTGGGCCATGCAAGCAAGTCCGACCTGCGGCGCGTCGTCTCGCGGGTATGCACGTCTCACGGCATCGAGGCGCCCAAGCAGACGCTGGCCGGGAAGCATGGGCCGGAGGGCATGCTCTCGTTGCTCGAGCCGTTGCCCGCTGACGTGCGCGAGGGAATCGTCGGCGAGATAGAGCCATCTGTGTCGGTGCAGCGGCGTTCCGATCCCTGGCTCACATGGGACCAACTCCGGGAGATGTCAGCGAACGGCATCGCCGTCGGCTCCCATACTCAAACGCACGCGATCCTCCCCGCCGAGTCTGCCGCACGTGTTCGTGAGGAGGTGGTTGGTGCCAG
>DATLAK010000070.1 GCA_035527535.1 Armatimonadota bacterium | reverse complement strand
GATAACCGCGACTTCAGCGAAGTCGCGCCCTCAACCGCGCGATGAGCCCCGGGGGTGCCGGGGCGCGTCTCGCCAGGCGGGAGGTGAGTGGGGTGTCGCAGAATGAAGCCCCGGCATCTGACGCGGAGCCGCCAGATGCATCCGGTGAGGCCGGGGCGGAGGTGACCGAGGAGGCGTTTGCCTCCCTGGGTTACGTGGATTGCCTGCAGTATTGCCTGGAGCAGCGGGGCGAACATCAGCCCAAGGCGCTGCTCATGGGAGTCTCGGGAGAGAGCTTTCGCCTGTGCTTCGACCGCAACGACCCGGTGCGCGGGCTGGCGGTCATCTCCCATAATCCCCTGCGTGCGGCGTGCGCGGCGCTGGGCTACGACTCCGATGTCGTGTATCACCGTGACCTCGAGGGGGCGGTCAGCGCGCTCTTGGGGGACTTGAGCGCGCGGGGATGCGCGATCCTGCACACGCGGGCGGAGTGGGTGGTAGTGGAGCCCGACGGCTCGGATCCGAGCCGCGTCGTGGCGCGCCTGGCGGACGGCCGGCTCCGGGCGTGGCCGCGGTCCCGCCTGGAGCAGATGTGGTTGCAGGAGCCGGGGCTGCTCGAGCTCGGGCTCGAGGGCTACTACTACTTCCTGATCGGTGACAAGCAGCGCGACCCCGACCAGCGGGAATCGGCGATGGCGTCGCTGCGGCGGGGGGTGCGACTGCTGACGCGCAGGTCGCGCCTCGACGGGTGCGCCTCGGGGCTGGCGGCCTACGATGAGCTCCGGCAGTCGCTGCTGCGCAAGCAGCGCGACCAGTTGCGGCAGGCGCGCACCGTGCGCAAGTACGCCCTGTGGCATTCCCTTCCCCTCGCCTACATCGGCGATTCTCGGCGGGCGGCGGCGAGCTATCTGACCCTCATTCAAGCCCATTTCGAGGAGGAGGCGCGCGATCACCTGCGCAAGGCCGCCGAGGGATTCCGCAAGGCGGCGCAGGCCCTGGACGAAGTGCCGGTGGTCAAGCAGGCGGTGGCTCCCGCGGCGGCCGGCGAGCCGGCCGCGGACGCGCCCCTGGGGCGCGCCGAGCGCCAGGCGATCCGCAGCTTCTCCTATCTGCGCCGCAAGGCCGCGGGCCGGCTGCGCCGCGCTCAGCGCGCCGAGGAGCAGGCGCTGCTCGAGCTTCGCCGCGCGCTCGAGGCGGCGGAGCGCAAGCACGACAAGTAGCGCCGCGGAGGTCCCCACCGGTCATGAGAAAGTTCCTGCGGCTTCTAGGTTACGCGCGCCCCTACGCGGTGCGCATGGGCCTGGGCGTGGTGTGCGTAGGGGTGGTGGCCCTTACCAATATCACGATGCCCCAGGTCACGAGGTTCGTGATTGACCGCATCCTCGGCAGCCACGGGCGCCCGGTCACCCTCGACCTGCACGTGCTCCGTCTGGTCCTGGCCCCGCTGGCCATGCTCAACTTCATCTTCGTCTGCATCCTGCTGCTCTACGCCGTTCAGGGCGTGGTGTCGTTCGCCCGCACCTACCTCATGAGTTGGGTCGGCCAGCGCGTGCTGTTCGACATCCGCAACAGCCTCTTCCAACGCCTGCAGGAGCTGCCCATGCAGTTTTACCAGCGCCGCGGCACCGGCTACATCATGGCCCGCGTCACCGGTGACGTGGACACCATGGGCGGCATGATCACCTCCAGCACCATTGATCTGTTCACCAACATCGTCACCATCGTCGCCATCGTTGTCATTCTGCTGCTGTGGCACTGGAAGCTGGCGCTGTTGTCCTTCGCGGTCTTGCCGCTGTTCGCCGTCAACTATCACCTCTTCATCCGCTACATCCGCATCATCTGGGTGCGGCTGCGGGACAAGTGGTCCGATCTCTACGGCGAGCTGCACGAGTCCATTGCCGGCGCGCAGGTGGTCAAGGCCTTCTCCCAGGAGCGCTACGAGCAGCGCATGTTCTTCCGCTCCATGCGCGAGACCTATGCCCACAGTGTGGACCTCGCCCGCGTGAGCACCCTCATGGGCGCCATCTCCATGCTGCTGGTCGCCACCGGCACCGCCATCATCCTGTGGTACGGCGGGGCCGAAGTCCTGCGCGGACACCTCAGCATCGGCCAGCTCTTCGCCTTCATCGGCTACCTCGGCATGCTCTACTCGCCGGTGGTGACCCTGAGCACCAGCAACGAGATCATCCAGCGCGCCATCATCAGCGCCGAGCGCGTGTTCGACATCCTCGACGCCCGTTCGAGCGTCAAGGAGGACCCCGACGCCAAGCCCCTGCCGACGGTTGCCGGGCACGTCGTGTTCGACCACGTCTCCTTCAGTTACGAGCCGGAGAAGCTGGTGCTGGACGACATCTCGGTCACGGTCGAGCCAGGGATGGCGGTGGCGTTGGTGGGGCCGAGCGGCTCCGGCAAGACCACCTTCGCCAACTTGATCCCGCGCTTCTACGACCCCACCGCGGGGCGCGTGCTGGTTGACGACCACGACATCAAGCGCGTGACCCTGCGCTCCCTGCGCGCCAACATCGGCATCGTGCTCCAGGAGACCTTCCTCTTCAGCGGCACCATCAAGGACAACCTGCGCTACGGCCGCATGGAGGCGACCGACCAGGACATCGTCGAGGCGGCGATGATGGCCAACTGCCACGACTTCATCGTCAAGGAGCTGCCGGAGGGCTACGACACCGAGGTCGGCGAGCGCGGCCTGCGCCTGTCGGGGGGGCAGAAGCAGCGCATCGCCATCGCCCGCGCCATTCTGCGCGACCCGCGCATCCTCATCCTCGACGAGGCCACCTCCTCTCTCGACTCCGAGGCGGAAGCGCTGATCCAGGAGGCGCTCGAACGCCTCATGCGCGGCCGCACCACTTTCGTCATCGCCCACCGCCTGTCCACGGTGATGAAGGCGGACCTCATCTTCGTCCTGCGCGAGGGACGTCTGATCGAGCGCGGCACCCACCAGCAGCTCGTCGCCGCCAACGGCCTCTACGGCCGCCTCTACCGCAAGCAGTTCAAGCTCGACGATGAGGCGGATTCCCTGCTGGCGTAGGATTTTCATCGCCGACCGCGAAGGATGGTCGTGAGGGCGCGGCCTGAGGCCGTAGGTAGGGACCATGTACCGTGTCAACAGGCTCCTGGTGGTGGTCATGGCAGCGGGCGTTGCCGCCGCCGTCTATGCCGGCGCCCTGCGCTGGCGCGTGGAGATGCCGAACCGGACGGTGGCGCTGGTGCTCGACTGGCAGGAGGTCGAGGCGCTGGCGGCGGCGAGCGGGGTATCCCCGCCCGCCGTGCTGGAGCGGCTGCGCGCGGCGGGCGCCACCGATGTGGCGATCGGCGAGCAGCACCTATCGGATCTCGTCGCCGCCGGCCGGGTGACGGTCCTGCCCGCGTCCGCCGCCGGCCTCGAAGAGACCGTCCCCGCTGAAGGCATCGTCCTGTCGGCGTATGACGAGCCCACGGTGCAACGGCTGCGCATGTGCCTGTCCGCGAAGCTCCCGGCAGGAACCATCGCTGAGACCGCGGGGGCGCCGGGGCTGATACCTTGCCGCGCGCCGCAGGCCTACGTTGAGAGACTCGGCCTCGGCTGGCCGCCGGAGTACTCCGAGATCGCCGCTGCGGCCGGCCTGGGCGTGGTCGCGCGCATGGATAACTACCCCGGCGCATCAGCGCCGGCGATCACCTTCATGCTGGTCTCGGCCGCCGTCGCCGGAGCCGAGCTGGTGATCTTCACCGGGGATCAGGTCTTGGGCTATCCCGGGCTGATCGGCGAAACCGCACAGGTGCTGCGCGCGGCGCGGATCAACTACGGATCGATCGAGCTGGTGGGGCAGTCGGGCGATACGACCCTGGGGCGCGAGTTGGATGGAGAGATCGTGCGCGTGCACAGCATCACCGAGCGCGAGATGTCCACCATCTCCCCGGTGGCCGCCATCGAGCGCTACGTGCGCGCGGTGCGCGAGCGCAACATTCGCGCCTGCTACGTACGCCTGTTCCTGGCGCCGCGCGCCCAGGCCCCGCTGCAGTTCAACCTGCGCTACCTGCAGGCGCTGGGGCGCGAGATGCGCGAGGCGGGATACCGCAGCGGCCGTCCGCAGCCGCTGGCGCCGGTGGAGGTGCCGCCGTGGGCGGTGATGCTGATGGCGGCGGGGGCGGTGGCGGCGGCGGTGTACGGGCTGGGCAAGGTGGTTCCGGTGCCGGAGCGGATGGCTTACCTGCTGGTCATTGGCGGGGTGGCGGCGGGGGCGGGGCTGCTGCAGGCGGCGCCGCAAGTGCTGCGCGTGGAGAAGGCGCTGCTGGCCGCCGTCGCCTTTCCCGTCATCGGACTTATCGCCGTCGCGCGGGGGGCGCGGGGGGCGCGGGCGGCGGCAACGGTCTCCGCCGGCGGCCTGGCGGCGCGCGCGGCGGGCTGGCTCATCGCCGCCTCCGCGATTTCGCTCGCCGGCGGACTGGTGGCGGCGGGGCTGCTCACCGAGCGTCTCTACATCAGCAAAGTGCTGCAGTTCGCGGGCGTCAAGCTGGCGCTCGCCGCGCCCATCATGGCGGCGGCCTTGGTGTGGGTGCTTGGCTTGCACGGCCGAGGGAAGTGGGCGACCTACTGGCGACGCGTGCAGGAGAATGCCCGCGAAGCGTGGAACCGTCCGCTTCATGTGTGGGAGGCGGCGCTGGCGGCGGTGCTGCTGGCAGCGGCCGCGGTCATGCTGCTGCGCTCGGGCAACCAGCCGCCGGTCGAGGTCTCGGGGCTGGAGCTGCATGTGCGCGACTGGCTGGAGCGGGCGCTGATGGTGCGCCCGCGCACCAAGGAGTTTCTGATCGGCCATCCCGCGCTGATGCTGGCGGTGGGCATGGCGCTGCGGGGCCGCACGCGATGGGTGCTGGTGCTCCTGCTGCTGGGAGCGATGGGCCAGGCGTCGCTGGTCAACACCTTCTGCCACTTGCATACGCCGCTGGTGGTATCGCTGGTGCGCAGCGCCAACGGGCTGTGGTTGGGGCTGGCAATCGGCGCGATCGTGGTGTGGTTATGGGACCGGCTTCGCGGGCATACCACGGAGATGCGTCAGTAAAGAACACCAAACCACCGGGAGTCAAGACATGCAATACTTCTCTGCTTTGGCGCTCGCCACCGGCTTCGGCGTCGCGCTCGCGGCATTCGGGGGGGCACTCAGCCAGAGCCGCGCCCTGGCCGCCGCCCTGGAGGGGGTCGCGCGGCAGCCCGAGGCTGCCGGACGAATCCAGACGCTGCTCATCATCGGCCTCGCGTTCATCGAGTCACTGACCATCTACGCGCTCGTGGTGTCGCTGCTGCTGTGGGTCACCCGCATGCCGACGCCGGAAGCGGTGCTCAAGGTCCTCCATCCGTAATCCGCCATGGTGGCCGTCTCCATATTCGAGGAGCTGGGCCTCAACCCGGCGGTGATCTTGCTGCAGGCGCTGGTGTTCCTGCTGCTGCTGGGGGTGCTGGTCCGATTCCTATTCGCGCCGGTGCGCGAGATGCTGGCGGCGCGCGAGCGGCAAGTCAAGGCGCACCTCGACGAGGCACGCCAGCAGCAGGCGGCGGCGGCGGAAGCCCGCGCGGACCTTCAGCAGCGCCTGGATACCATCCAGGATGAGGCCCGCCGGCGCATGCGCGAGGCCGCGGAGGAGGCCAAGGCCGCCCATGACCGCGCACTCGCCGAAGCCCGTGAGCAGGCGGAGAAGCTCCTACAGCGCGCCACCGCCGAAATCGCCCGGGAGAAGGGCAAGGCGGTGGCCGAGCTGCGCGAGCAGGTCGCCGAGCTCGCGCTCAAGGTTGCCTCCAAGGCCATCCAGGACGGCCTCGACGAGGGCGCGCAGCGGCGCGTAATTGACCGCGCGATCGCCGGGCTGGAGCAGGCGGAGTGATCTACCGCCGCATCGCCCGCCGCTATGCGGCCGCGCTCTTGCGCGCCGCCGCCGACCAGCAATTGGTGGAGCAGGTGGCGAGCGATCTCCAATCCGCACATGCGGGCATCGCCGCCGACCCCGCCCTCGCCGCTGCCCTCGCCCATCCCGAGATTCCGTCGCCGCGCAAGCAGGAGATCCTGCAGGCGGTGTTCAGCCGACTGGCCCCGCTGTCGTTGACGTTGCTGGCGCTGCTGGTGCGACGCCGGCGCCAGGCCTACCTGGGCGACGTCATCGCCGAGTACCGCCGACTGGCGGACGAGGCGCGCGGGCTGGCACGGGCGCGGGTGGTGAGCGCCGTGGCCATGACCGCGGAGCAGCAAGCGCGGCTGCGCCGCGCGCTGGAACGGCGCACCGGCAAGCAAGTCGAGCTGACCCGCGAGGTTGATCCCGCGGTGCTGGCGGGGCTGGTGGTGAATATCGGCGACGAAGTGATAGACGCGTCGGCGCGCGGGCGGCTGGAGAAGCTGCGCGAGCTGCTGGCCGCCGCGCGGTTCCGAGGGCTGGGATCATGACGCCGGAGGGCGCGTGAATGAGGATCGAGCCGGACGAGGTCAGCTCCGTCATCCGCGACGAGATCGAACGCTACGGCGCCGCGGCGGAGGCGGTGGGCGTGGGCACGGTGGTGCAGGTGGGCGACGGCATCGCCCGTGTCTATGGCCTGGCAGGCGCCATGGCGGGCGAGTTGATCCAGTTCCCCAAGGAGGTCTACGGCATCGCCCTCAACCTGGAGGAGGACAATGTGGGGTGCATCCTCCTGGGGTCGGACACCGAGATCAAGGAGGGCGACACCGCGCGTACGACGGGCCGCATCGCCCAGGTGCCGGTGGGCGCGGCTTTGGTCGGGCGCGTGGTTGACTCCCTGGGGCGGCCGCTGGATGGCAAGGGGCCGGTGGTCACCGAGCGCACGCGCCCGGTGGAAACCGAGGCGCCGGGAGTGATCGAACGTCAGCCGGTCAAGGAGCCGCTGCAGACCGGACTCAAGGCGATTGACGCCATGACCCCTATCGGCCGCGGCCAGCGCGAGCTCATCATCGGCGACCGCCAGACCGGCAAGACCGCGATCTGCGTGGACACCATCCTCAACCAGCGCGACCAGGACGTCTACTGCGTTTACGTCGCCATCGGCCAGAAGCAGTCCACCGTCGCCACCGTCGTGGACGTCCTGCACAGGCACGGGGCGATGGAGTACACGACCGTGGTCAGCGCCACCGCCGCGGCTCCCGCCGCCATGCAGTACGTGGCCCCCTATGGCGGCTGTTCGATGGCGGAGGATTTCCGCGACCGCGGCAAGCACGCGCTGGTGGTCTATGACGACCTGACGAAGCACGCGCAGGCCTATCGCGAGGTGTCGCTGCTGCTGCGGCGGCCGCCGGGGCGCGAGGCCTACCCCGGCGACATCTTCTACCTGCACGCCCACCTGCTGGAGCGCGCCGCCAAGCTGTCGGACGAGCGCGGCGGCGGCTCGCTGACCGCGCTGCCCATCGTCGAGACCCAGCTCGGGGACTACTCGGCCTACATCCCGACCAACCTCATCTCCATCACCGACGGGCAGATCTACCTGGAGAGCGATTTCTTCTCCGCCGGCATTCGCCCCGCCATCAACGTCGGCATCTCGGTCTCCCGCGTCGGCGGCGCGGCCCAGATCGGCGCCATGAAGCAGGTCGGCGGGCCGCTGCGCAATGCCCTCGCCTACTACCGCGAGCTGTCGGCGTTCGCCAAGTTCGCCACCGAGCTCGATAAAGCGACGCGCGACCAGCTGGAGCGCGGCGAGCGCATGACCGAGCTGCTCAAGCAGCCGCAGTACCGCATGATGTCGGCGGCGGAGCAGGTCCTCTCCCTGTTCGCGGGCACCCAGGGCTTTCTCGACGACGTGGCGGTCGAGCAGGTGCGCGCGTTCGAGCAGGGGCTGCTCGATTTCGTGCGCGAGCACCACCCCGACCTGCCGCGGCGCATCACCGAGACCGGCAGGCTCGACGACGACACGACCGCGCGGCTCAAGCAGGCGGTCGGCGATTTCAAGCAGACGTTCGCCGCGCCAGCAAAGTAGCCGCGGCCACATACCTGCCATGATTTCCACGCGCGACGTGAAGCGGAAGATCCGCACCGTCCACAACATCGAGCAGATCACGCGCGCGATGAAGACGGTGGCCTCCATCAAGCTGCGACGGGCCGAGGTGCGGGTGCGTGCGGCGCGCCCCTATGCCGACCGCCTGGCGGGCCTCCTGGCGGCGCTGGGCGCGGTCGAGATCGAGCATCCGCTGCTGCAGGCGCGCCCCGTGAACACCAACGGTATCATCATCATCGGCGCCGACCGCGGGCTCTGCGGCGGCTACAACGCGAATCTCATCCGCCGCGCGCAGCAGGCCGCCCACGCGGCGCCGCGCGCGCAGTTGATCACCCTGGGGCGCAAGCCGAGCGACTTCTTTCGCCGCGCGGGCTACGACCTGCGCCAGCGCCTGTCGCCCCTGGGCGATGAGGCCGATTTCGGCCCGCTGGCGGAGGTCGCCGACCTCGCCGCTCAGCTCTACGCCGATGGCGAATGGGACGCGGTGGACGTCGTTTACACCCGCTGCGTGCGCGGCCAGCAGACCCCCCCGGTGGTCGAGCGCCTGCTGCCGCTGGCGCCCGCGGAGGGGGTGGGCGCGCTCCGACTCGTCGGGGCGCGAGACAGCCGCGACGTCAGCGAAGTCGCGCCCGCAAGGGAGTTCATCTACGAGCCGTCGCCGCGGCGGCTGTTGGACGAGCTGCTGCCGCGCTACCTGGGCACGCGGGTGTGGGCGGCGGCGCTGGACGCCAAGGCGAGCGAGCACCAAGCGCGAGTGACGGCGATGACGCTCGCCACCGACAATGCGCAAGAAATGATTGACGCGCTCACGCTCCAGTACAACAAGGCGCGCCAGGCCGCCATCACCGGCGAGCTGCTCGACATTGTCGGCACCGCCGAGGCGCTGGCGTGAGTGGCAGCCGCGGATCAACGCGCATCAACGGCGATTCGATAGGGGCCGATCCCCCGATCGCCCCAAGAAGCGGAGTGACGGGAGATGGCAACAGGTAAGGTCGTGCAGATCATCGGGCCGGTGGTGGACGTGCGCTTCAAGCCCGAGCAGCTGCCGCAAATCATGAACGCGATCGTGATCGCTGACCCCGAGCATGATCGAAAGTTGACGGTGGAGGCGGCACAGCACCTGGGCGACGACGTCGTGCGCTGCGTCGCCATGGCCAGCAGCGACGGCCTGCGCCGCGGGATGGAGGCGGTGGACACCGGCGGGCCGATCACGGTGCCGGTGGGGCCGCACACCCTGGGGCGCATGTTCGACGTCCTGGGGCAGCCGATAGACAATAAGCCCGCCCCAGAGGTCACGCAGCGCCTGCCGATCCATCGCGAGCCGCCGTCATTCGAGGAGCAGGGCATCGTCACCGACGTTTTCGAGACCGGGTTCAAGGTGGTGGACCTCATCTGCCCCTACCCGCGCGGGGGCAAGGTCGGCATGTTCGGCGGCGCGGGGGTGGGCAAGACGGTGCTGCTGATGGAGCTCATCCGCAACATCGCGGCCGAGCACGGCGGCACCTCGGTCTTCGGCGGCGTCGGCGAGCGCACCCGCGAGGGCAACCAGCTCTACCTGGAGATGCAGGAGTCGGGGGTCATTGATAAGACGGTCATGGTCTTCGGGCAGATGAATGAGCCGCCGGGGGCGCGCCTGCGGGTGGGGCTGACCGCGCTCACCATGGCCGAGTATTTCCGCGATCAAGAGGGGCAGGACGTGCTGCTCTTCATTGACAACATCTTTCGCTTCGTGCAGGCGGGCAGCGAGGTCTCGGCGCTGCTGGGGCGCATGCCCTCGGCCGTCGGCTACCAGCCCACCCTCGCCAGCGAGATGGGCGAGCTGCAGGAGCGCATCACCTCCACCCAGCGCGGCTCCATCACCTCCCTGCAGGCGATCTACGTCCCCGCCGACGACATCACCGACCCCGCCCCCGCCACCACCATGGCCCATCTCGACGCGGTGACGGTGCTCGACCGCGCCATCTTCGAGAAAGCGATCTACCCGGCGGTAGATCCCCTGCGCTCGACCTCGCGTATCCTCGACCCCGCCATCGTCGGCGACGAGCACTACGCGGTCGCGCGCCAGGTGCAGGAGATGTTGCAGCGCAACAAGGACCTCCAGGACATCATCGCCATCCTCGGCATGGACGAGCTGTCCGACGACGACAAGCTCGTCGTCCAGCGCGCGCGCCGCATCGAGCGCTTCCTGTCGCAGCCGTTCTTCGTCGCCGAGGTCTTCACCGGGCTCGAAGGCCGCTACGTGCGCGTCGCCGACACGGTGCGCGGATTCAAGGAGATCCTCGAGGGCAAGCACGACCATCTGCCGGAGCAGGCGTTCTACATGGTCGGCACCATCGAGGAGGCGATGCAGAAGGCCGAGACCCTGCAGCAGCGAGGAGCGTAATGTCGCCGTCGTTCGAGCTCGAGGTGATCACCCCCGATCGCACGGTGTTCGCCGGATCGGTGACGAGCCTGGTCGCGCCCGGCAGCGAGGGCTCCTTGGGGGTGCTGGCCAATCACGCCCCGTTGATTACCGGGCTCGGCATCGGCCGGGCGCGCGCGACCACCGCTGACGGCGAAGAGACCTACTTCGCCGTCGCCGGGGGCTTCCTACAGGTCGCTGACAACCGCGCGACCCTGCTCGCCGATGCCGCCGAGCGCGCCGACCAGATTGACCTCGCCCGCGCCGAAGCCGCCCGCCGCCGGGCGGAAGAAGAACGCTCGACGCTGACGCGCGGCGAGCCGCGATTCGTCGCCGCGGAGGCGGCCCTGCGCCGGGCGCTCAACCGGCTCCAGATCGCCCGCGACCACGGCGGCGGGCAGTAACCTCGCAACTCCGCGCACAGCCGCGCACTGCGCCTCTCGGTGGGACCCGGATCATGGGTTAAGGCTCGGCGGTGCCATTCCGAGTGGCTAAGCCCGGAGGGCCGCTGGCTAGGCGGCTAGGTCTGCTCTGCAGACCGCCGTGGCGGTGGCGGAGCCACCTAGCCACCTTGGGCCGCCATCCCGGTCTCTGACCTAGGGCCACGGCGGTCGCTGCGCGACCTAGCCGCACCCGACCCCGCGGGGCGGGGACATTTCACGTCACGAAGAAACCGGTCGTAATGGTCGCGCAAGACGGTTCTTCCTTCGCCGCTGCGCATGCTGGGAGCGAGATTCTTCGCCCCGACACGTCGGGGCTCTGAATGACACAACCGTCGCCCGCTGCTGTTCGCATACACTTCGGGGCGGCCCCGCACCAGCCCGCGGCAGTGTCATCGTGATCGCGCGTAGTGCTCCGTCAACCATGTTTCGAGGGATTCCTTGGGCGCGCGATTTTCAATCGCGCGAAACCGCCCGTAGGGGCAAGGCATGCCTTGCCCCTACCTGTGTCGCGCCCGGCGTAGCCCCGCACCAGCCCGCAGCAGCGTCATTCCGGTCGCGCGCAGCGAGAGAGGAATCTCGCTCCCGATAGGACAACGTCAGTGTGAATCCTCTTGTGCCTGACGAGAATGCGAAACCTTCAACGTGTCCTGCGCATCTATACATTCGAAGGCAGATGAAGGTGGCGAACGAGACCCGCCTGGTGGAGCGTGCCGCGACCGGCGATCGAGAGGCGTTCAACGCGCTGGCGGAGTCCTGCAGGCCTTGGGCATTTGGGATCTGCATGCGGCTGGTGCATGACCGGAGAACTGCCGAGGACCTTACCCAAGAAGCCCTCCTGCAATGCTTCCGCCGTCTATCGGAGCTGCGTCAACCATGCCGCTTCCGCTCGTGGCTGAGCCGGGTCGCGGTCAATGTGTGCCGGATGCATCTGCGCAAGCTGCTGGCACGGCCCGAGGAGACAGCCCGGATCGAGCAGGCAGAGGTGTCCACGCAGGTAGATGCGCCCACACCCTTTGGCGTGGATGAGGCACCGGCGCGCCTCGAGCCAACGAGCCGACGCGTCGTAGTGCTGTTCTATGGCGAGGAACTAAGCCATGCTGAGGTCGCCGAGGCACTGTCCCTCTCAGCGGCCGCGGTCAAGAGTCGCCTTCATCGCGCTCGGGAGCAACTGAGAAGGGAGATGTTGACGATGATGAGTGAGGAGCAGAAGGCGAAGTTAGGTGTGCCTGAGGAGAAGCCTTGGGTTCTGCGGACGGTTCTCCTGGTCGAGCCGGACGAGGCAATCCGAGGGCCCCTACGCGAGGGGCTGGAAGCCGCAGGCTACGAGGTGGTTGCGCTGCCGACTGGGGAGGCTGCACTGGAAGCGGTCGAGCAACGTCGCGGGCAGATGCTGATTCTGGACAAGGACTGCGTCGAGCCGAATTGGGTGGAAGTGCTGACGCTACTTCGGGTCGACGCGTGGAGCCGAGAGAATGTTCCTATCGGTGTGCTCGCGGGCCCTTACAGTCCTGATAACAAGCGGGATATGT
>DATLAK010000069.1 GCA_035527535.1 Armatimonadota bacterium | reverse complement strand
GGGCCGGGAGACACCTCGCACTCGGTCCACAAACGCGCGTGATCTCTGGCGCTGGAAACTGTAAGCAGCGCGCCTCATCACCGTGCTGGCGTCGCGACGAACCTCTGGAGCGGTGTCCTCTGTCATCGCCTTGAGCAGGCTCACATAGATCTCCCATGCCCACTTTTCCGGTAGGGGATGCGACGAGTGGAGCGCCCAGCCGAGCGACGACGCGGCTTGGGCTCTTACCTTCGCGCTTGGGTCCCCTTTCATCGCCTTGAGCAGTGCAGCATAAGCATCCCATGCCCGCAAGGACGCGGACGCGTGCATCAGCGCTGAAGCTGCCCCCTCCCGGACCTTTGCACTCGGGTCCGACTCCAAGGCGCGCACAGCCGGCGCGACTTCTGGCTGAGTTCGCGGCCGCCACTCCGCCAGTTCCAGTATCGCGGTCGCACGCTGCTCCGGGTTAGGGCTCTGAAGTTGAGCGTGAAAATGCTTGACCTCTAGTTTCGCCTGAGCAACTGTCAAGAGGGCCCCTGCCGGAACCATTAGCACTATGGCGGCTGCCATGCGCAGGATAAGGAATAGCCTCAGCCTGGGGCGCACTGCAGAGCTAAGGCCGAAAGCGAGAAGTATGGCGGGACGCCAGAGACCCAGTCTCGCAACCACCGCTCCCCCCAGCATGCAGCCATGGAAGGCGTAAACGAACGTGGGTGGCACTAACACTATCGCCCCGGCTGGCGGGTCCGACATGGCAGCGGCAGTCCCCCCTATGGTCCACGACAGCAGGATGATGAGTAACCAGAAGGCACCGTCAACGAGCCGCCTTCCCCATTCCTTCCGGCCAACGTACCCGAACCCGCCCGCCGCTAGCAGCGCGCCCACCGCGCCCAATGACGCATCAAGAACGGCACTCTCCCAATCCTGTAACAGACCACGCCCCTCAGTGACCACGATCAGGAGCACGACGAACAAGAAGACCGCACCCAAGACCAGGAACAAGTACCCCTCTTTCAGCGAAGGCGCCGCGGGGCCCGATAGCCATTCTCGGTGCTCTCCCATTCTGGTCTCCTCTCAGTCGCAGGCACCCGGGTCATCCCCCACTTGTCGCGCCTGCCGTCAGTTGCGACGTCAACGCGCAATGTCACGAGCGTGGATAGTCGGCCTTAACGCTGGAAGCGGCGGTCAAGCTCGAAGTTGGTAATTGTCATGATGATGGGCTGGCCGTGGGGGCAGGTGAAGGGGCGGGTGGAGCGCGCAAGGCCGTCCAGCAGCTCGACCATCTCCTGGGGCGCCAGCCGCGTGCCGGCCTTGATCGCGGCGTGGCACGCGGCCGCCGCCAGAATGGCCTCCCGCGGCAAGTCGAGCCGCTGGCCCGACGGCCGGCCGGCCAGCTCCTCCAGCAGGTCGCGCAGCAGCACCTCGGGGTCGGCCTTCGCCATCAGCGCGGGCATCGCCCGCACCACGAAGGCGTCGCCGCCGAAGGGTTCGATCGTCATGCCGACGGCGGCGAAGGTTTCGAGGTTGCGCTCCAACAGCTCGGCCTCGCGCCGCCCCAGGTGCACGGTGAGCGGCATCACCAGGCCCTGGCTCGCAGGTTGCGCCCCCGCGCTGTCGGTCTCCAGGCGCTCGAACAATACCCGCTCGTGGGCGCGGTGCTGGTCCACGATCATCAGGCCATCGGCGTTCTCGGCGATGATGTAGGTCGCCCGCACCTGCCCCAGCGGCGCCAGCACCAGCCCGACGGCGGTTTGCGCCGGCGGTGCCGGTGCTGCGCCCGCGGGGAAGTCCAGCGTCGGCTGCGCGGGGGCGGCCGAGGTCGGGCCTCTGCCTGTTCCACCGAAGGTGGCCGGCGGCGCGGCCCCCGCCCCCAGCGCCGCCCCGGCCAGGGCAGTGCCCTCCAGGGCTTCTCGCACCGCGCGCCGCACCGCCTCGTGCACTTCCCAGTCGCGCACGAAGCGCACCTCCGCCTTGGCCGGATGCACGTTGACGTCAACCAGCGCCGGGTCAACATCCACCATCACCACCGCCACCGGGAAGCGCCCGCCCGCCAGCGCCGAGCGGTAGGGCTCCTCCACGGCATGGGTCAGGGTGCGGCTGCGTACCTGGCGGCGGTTGACGAAGAGCGCCTGGTGGGAGCGCGACGAGCGCGTGAAATCCGGCCGCGACACGAAGCCGGACACCCGCAGCAACGGCAGCCGCAGCTCCACCGGGATCAGCCGTTCCGCCGCGTCGCGCCCGTACAGCGCGACCACCGATGACAGCAGGTCGTCCGCCGCCGGGCGGTGCACGACCTCGCGCTCGCCGTGGGTCAGGCGCAGCGAAACCTGGGGATGGGAGAAGCTGAAGCGGGTCACCAGCTCGGTTATATGGGACAGCTCGGAGGCTTCGCTGCGCAGGAACTTGAGGCGCGCGGGAGTGTTGAAAAAGAGACGCCCTACCGTGACCTCGGTGCCGGGGGGCGCGCCCGCGGTATGCAGGTCGGTGACTTCGCTCGCGCGCACGACGATTTCGGTGGCCTCGGTGGCGTCGTGGGGGCGGGTGACGATCTTCAGGTGGGAGACGGCGGCGATGCTGGGCAGCGCCTCGCCGCGGAAGCCCAGGGTGCGAATGGCGAAGAGGTCGTCGGCGCAGGTGAGCTTGCTGGTGGCGTGGCGCTGCAGCGCCAGCACCGCGTCCTCGCGGGTCATGCCGCAGCCGTCGTCGGTGACGCGGATGAGGCGGCGCCCGCCCTGCTCGAGGTCAATGCTGATGCGGGTGGCGCCGGCATCGAGCGAGTTCTCGACCAGCTCCTTGACCACCGAGGCGGGGCGCTCGATGACCTCGCCGGCGGCGATCTGGTTGATGACCTCGTCGTCGAGGATGATGACCGACACCGCGGGGAGCCTCCGCTGTGGAGTTCGCCGCGGGGCCACTCAGTCCTGCCCCCAGGGGACGGCGAAGCCGCCGCCGTCGCCGCTGGCGAGACTCTGCGGTCACCCGTGTAGCACAGCCGCCTCGGCTGTGAGAGGTTGGCAGGCGAGGACGCCTGCCCCACCAAAAGGAGTCATGCCCCATTGCCCGCTTGCCGGCGTTCGTCGCGGAGGTCGCGGCGGCGCTTACCTCCCCCTTATCCGCGCGAACGCTGCCGAGCCCTCGAAGTCGCTCAGGGCGCCCTC
>DATLAK010000068.1 GCA_035527535.1 Armatimonadota bacterium | reverse complement strand
CCGTCAAGGATTCCGACCTCACCGCGACCGGCGTGCCCACGCACCCGCCAACGCCACCGGTATCGCCGACGCCCACGCGGCCGGCGCCACCGCCGCGCAGGACGCCGCTGTACATGCTGGCAACCGGCGTGCTGGCGGCAGCGGCGGCGTTGGCGCTGGCGGCGCGACGGAAGGGTATCGGGCCGTGGGCGGCGAAGAGAGGCGCATGCGCGCCGGCCGGCGGCTCGCCCGCGGGCGCGGTCGGAAACGAAAGGGAAGATCAAGGTGGCGATTGAACTTGAGGACCTGTGCCGCTTCGCGGTCGAGAGCAAGGCGTCGGACCTGTTCATCAAGTCGGGCGCGCCGCCGGCGCTGCGGGTGCACGGGCGGATCGTTCCGACCGATCTGCCGATGCTGACCCCGGAGGACACCGAGCGCATCACCCACTCGGTGATGACCGAGGAACAGACCGCGCGCTTCCGCGAATACCATGAACTCGACCTTGCGTTCACGTTGGGAGACCTCGCGCGTTTTCGCTGCAACGTCTACCAGCAGCGCAATTCGCTGGCGACGGTGCTGCGGGTGGTGCCGCTGGAGATCTACACCCTGGAGGAGCTGGGGCTGCCCAAGATCGTGAGCGAGATGACCATGAATCGCCAGGGCTGCATCCTGGTCACCGGCCCCACCGGGTGCGGCAAGTCCACGAGCCTGGCGGCGATGATCGATCTCATCAACCGCACGCGGCGCTGTAACGTGATCACGGTCGAGGATCCGATCGAGTTCGTCCACCAGGACCGGCTGGCGGTGATCAGCCAGCGCGAGGTAGGGATTGACACCGAGTCGTTCTACGACGCGATGAAGTACGTGGTGCGGGAGAGCCCGGACGTTATCCTCATCGGCGAGATGCGCGACGCGGAGACGATGCGGGTGGCGCTCACGGCGGCGGAGACCGGGCACCTCGTGTTCTCGACGGTGCACACCACCAGCGCGGCGGAGACGGTGGAGCGCATCGTCAACATCTTCCCCCCCCACGAGAAGACGCAAATCTGTCTGCGCCTGTCCACGACCCTGGTGGGCATCGTGTCGCAGAAGCTTTTGCCGCGCGCCGATGGCACCGGCCGGGTCGCCGCGGTGGAAATCCTGGTCAACACACCGACGGTGGCCAAGCTGGTCGAGGAGGGGCGCACATCGCAACTGTACTCGGCCATCAATGAGGGCGGCTACTGGGGAATGCAGACCATCAACCAGGCGCTGCTCAAGTTTCACCGCGCGGGCATTATCACCGAGGAGGACGCGGAGGCTTACGCCGGCAACCGCACCGAGTTCAAGCAGATGCTGCGGCGCGGCGCCCAGGCCGCAGCTGGCTCCTAGCGGAGCCGTCGTCCGGCCCCCAACGTCGGCCCAATGCAGATAGATGAACTGCTCAAGCTGGTAGTAGAGCGCAGCGGATCGGACCTCCATCTGCGGATCGGCGAGCCGCCGGTCATCCGCGTCCACGGCGACCTCACGCGCACCGATTACCCGCGCCTGTCCTCCGACGACGTCAAGGCGCTCATCTACGAGATCTTGAGCGACGAGCGCCGCCATCGCTTCGAGCGCGAGCTCGAGCTCGACCTCGCCTACGCCATCCCCGGGCTGGCGCGCTTTCGCGTCAACCTCTTCCGCCAGCGCGGCAACGCGGGGGCGGTCTTTCGCCTTATCCCCATCCGCGTGCAGACCATAGACGAGCTGGTCCTGCCGCAGGTGCTGAAGAAGATCGCCCTGCTCCCGCGCGGCCTGGTGCTCGTGACCGGCCCCACCGGCAGCGGGAAGTCAACCACCCTGGCGGCGATGCTGGACCACATCAACGAGCATCGCAACGTCCACCTCATCACCATCGAAGATCCCATCGAGTTCATGCACGGCGACAAGATGGCGGCGGTGAATCAGCGCGAGGTGGAGATCGATACCCATTCGTTCGCCGCCGCGCTGCGCCACGTCATGCGACAGAATCCGGACGTCATCCTGGTGGGCGAGATGCGCGACCTGGAGACCATGCAGTTGGCGATCACCGCCGCTGAAACCGGGCACCTGGTGTTCGCCACCGTCCATACCACCGACGCCGCGCAGACCATGGATCGGATCGTGGACGTGTTCGAGCCCGCCCGCCAGGAGCAGATCCGCATGCAGCTATCGGTGGTTATCCAGGCGGTCATCTCGCAGACCCTACTGCATCGCCTGGATCGCCCGGGGCGCGTCGCCGCATTCGAGATCATGATCGCGACCCCCGCCATTCGCAACCTCATTCGCGAGCGCAAGACCCACCAGATCAACTCCACGATCCAGACCGGTCATGACCTGGGAATGCAGGCGCTGGACGCGCACTTGCTGGAGCTATACCGCGGCGGGCTGGTCAGCTTCGAGGACGCGCTGGTCAAGTCCTCCAACCCGGCGGAGTTCAGGCAGCGCGTCGGTGTTACCACCGAGACCGCCACCGGCGCCATCTAGGGGCATCCGCAATTGTGGACATTGACTATCTGCTGATCGAGTGCCTCAGGCGCGACGGCTCCGACCTGCACATCAAGGCGGACAGCCCGCCGTTGGTGCGCATCTACGGCGATCTCTATCACATGGACCTGCCGCCGCTGACCGCCGCGCAATCGCGGGAGCTGGCGTACGCCGTGATGACGGAGGAGCAGATCGCACTCTTCGAGCGCGATTGGGAGTTGGACTTCGGCTACGACATCGAGGGGGTAGGGCGATTTCGCGTCAACGTCTTCGTCCAGCGCGGCGCCGTGGGCACCGTCTTACGTTCCATCCCGCTGCGCATTTCGACCATGGAGGAGCTGGGGCTGCCCGCGGTGTGCAAGTACTTCGCCGATCGCCCGCGCGGACTGGTGCTGGTGACCGGTCCCGCGGGCTGTGGCAAGTCCACCAGCCAGGCCGCCATGCTCGACTACATCAACCACACCTACCCCTGCCACATAGTAACGGTGGAGGACCCGGTCGAGTTTATCCACCAGGACCAGCGCGCCCTCATCAACCAACGGGAGCTGGGCAGCGATACCCTATCCTTCGCCAACGCGCTCAAGTACGTTTTGCGACAGGACCCCGACGTCATCCTCATCGGCGAGATGCGCGACCTGGAGACGGTGCAGCTCGCCATCACCGCCGCCGAGACCGGGCACCTGGTGTTCGGCACCCTGCACACCACCGATGCGGTGCAGACCGTGGACCGCGCGATTGACATCTTCCCCACCCACCAGCAGCAGCAGATCCGCATGCAGCTCTCGGTCAACCTGCTGGGGGTCGTCTCCCAGATCCTGGTCAAGCGCGCCGACGGCCGCGGGCGCATTGCCGCCTTCGAGACCCTGGTCGCCATCCCCGCCGTGCGCAGCTCCATTCGCGAGCGCAAGACCCACCAGATCGCCTCCGTCATCCAGACCGGCGTCAGGCAGGGAATGATGACCCTGGACCAATCCCTGGCCAACCTCGTCAAGTCAGGCATCGTCACCTACGAAGAGGCCGCATCCAAGGCCAAGGATGTCACGGAGCTCGCCAGCCTGTGCGCGCGCGAAGAAGGCCAACAGGGACCTGCGCCAGCCTCGGCGTCGGGGTGATTGCCGCAAGCCGTGTTCACAGCGGCAACATCGGTTTCGAGAAGCAAGCGCCGCCGATTCAATCTGCGCCCCCGCCACAGGTTTACGGGTTTCCGCAGGGTTTGCCCGCCGCCGGAGGGTTTGTCCGTCTCCGGCGGGCAAGCAGGCATCTGTGTTCAGCTGACCATAGGTGCTAGTGTTGCGTCAACGATGAATTGATGGGTGTTCTTCGGGGTCGCACCGGGCGCGACACAGGTAGGGGCAAGGCATGCCTTGCCCCTACGGACGGTTTCGCGGGATTGACATCGCGCGCCCAAGGAATCCCTCGAAACATGGTTGACGGAGCACTAGCCATCATCCGCGCGATCCGTCGATGATGGCCGCTGATTGAAGCGGTTCATCGCCTCCTCGATACCGGCGGCGAGCCACGTTTCCACCGCGTCGGCCGCGCGCGCGATCGCCGCGCCGACGGCCGCCAGTTGCCCCGGCCCAAAACGCGCCAGCACGTAGTCTATCTGCTCCATGTACGGCGGTGGCTCGCCGACGCCCACGCGCACGCGAGGAAAGTCCTGGCGGCCCAGCGTCTCGATGATGGAGATGAGGCCGTTGTGGCCCCCGGCGCTGCCGCCCCGGCGCAGGCGCAACTGGCCCAGGGGCAGGTGCACGTCGTCGCAGACGACCAGCAGATGCGAGGGTGCGACGCGGTAGTAGTCCGCCGCCGCGCGCACCGCGGCGCCGCTGAGATTCATGTAGGTGCGGGGTTCGAGCAGGATGACGCGCACGCCCGCCACCCGCGCCTCGGCCTGGACGCCGCGAAAGCGGCCGCGGCGTAAGCGCACGCCCGCACGCGCCGCCAGCAAGTCCACCACCTCGAAGCCGACGTTGTGGCGCGTCCCTACGTAACGCCCCCCGGGATTGCCCAGGCCGACGATCAGCCGCGGGCCGCGGGTATGTGCTGGCTGCTGCTCGGTCAAGCGCGTACCGCTCCCTGGGAATGGTGGGGCTTACTTCAATGGGCGCGGCGTAATAACCTCCCAGGGGCAGGCAAGCCACCCACACTGAGTCCGGCCCCGCTATAATATTGGCTGTTACCTGCAAGCCCGCTCCTGCATCCTCTGTTAGTGTGAGCGTGGGCGGAGACAACGACGGCAACCGACGGACAACTGGTGCGGCGCACTTGCGAGGGCGACCGGCGAGCCTTTGGCGAGCTGGTGGAGCGCTATCGCGACATGGTCTATGGGCTCGCCTACCACCTGACCGGGGAGTTCGAGGCGGCGCGCGACCTGGCGCAGGAGGGCTTTGTCCAGGCATACCTCAAGCTGAAAGCGCTGCGGGAGCCGGAGAAGTTCGCCGGGTGGCTGCGGCGGATCGTGGTCAACCTGCATCGCATGCAGCGCCGCCGCCCCGAGGTGCCCACGGTGCGGCTGGAGCAAGAGGTGGAATCACCGCAGGCGGGTCCGGGGTTGTCCGAGATCGAGGTCGCGGTACGGCAGGCCCTGGGGCGCCTCCGCGAGCCGGAGCGACTGGCACTGACCCTGCACTACATCAACGGCTACTCGCACGCTGAGATCGGGGGCTTCCTGGGCGTCCGCGCCGCGACGGTCAAGACGCGCCTCGCCCGCGCCCGCCAACACCTGCGACAGGAGGTCGTAGCGATGGTGGAGGAGACGTTCGAGGGCAACAAGCTGCCGGCAGGGTTCACCCAGGAGGCGGTGGATGCTGCCGTCGCCCGTGCGGAAGGGCATCTGAAGAGGGGCCAGGTCGGTGACGCGGTCAAGGGATATGAGGCCTTGCTGGAGCGAGATGGGGACTACGTGCCCGCACTGGTGGGGCTGGGCCGCGCGCACCAGGCGTCCGGTCGCGATGACCAGGCCGTGCGGCATCTACGCCGCGCGCTCGACCTCGATCCCCAGAACCAGATGGCGTACGGCTACATGTCGCAGATCCTGGCGGGGAGTCAGCGCCATGGTGAGATGATCGCATTTCATGAGGAGCGGCTGAAGGTGGAACCCGAGCGCGCCGCGCTTCATCACGCATATCTCGCGAATCTGTGCATCGCGGTGCGCAACTACGATGCCGCGGAGCGCCATCTTCGTGCAGTCGCCGAGATGAACCCGGACGACCTCTCGGCGAAGTCCATCTTGGCGGACATGTTAGCGATTCACGGGCGTCACGACGAGGCGGTCGCATTGCTCGAGGAAACCGCGAGACCGCTGGCCGAGCATCCCGGCGGTTGGACCGGCTACGAGTGGAACCGCTGGCGACTCGCGGAGATTCACTCCGCGAGTGGCAATCATGCCCAGGCCATCGAAACCGCGCGTCGCGTGCTGCTGCACGAGCGGACCAGCATCTGCGATCGCATCGTCGAGCGGTGCTTGATGGTCGTGGAGCGAAGCCTTCAGCGAACGAGCCGGCTCGACGGCTTCCCCGCTTGGTGTCGGGACCTGCGCAGGCGCATGACCGACCGGGGCCGACGCGACCGTGTATCATGGTACCTCGCGCTGTTCCTGGAAGGCCAGCTGCGGCGCGGGAGGGCGGTGGCGGAGTTTGAGCGCCTGGGGGCGATTCCGGCGCGCTGCTGGCGGGTAGCCGTGCCCTTCGACAACACCGACGGCCGCGGCATGGCGACGGCCTATCCACCGGAGCAAGGTCTTGCCTTGGGCGATTCGTGCATCGCGCCCGGGGGCCAGCGAATCGAATGGACTCGCCCAATGTGGACCGGCGCCGGCTTCGAGCTTGGATTTCTGCCGCAGATCCAGCTTAGCCTGGTATATGAATGGGCAGTGGGGTACGGGCTACTGCAGGTGGTGAGCCCGCGCGCCCGGGATGTCAGGCTCCGATTCGGCGCGAGCGGATGGACCCAAGTCTGGCTCAACGGCCGATCGGTTTTTCTCGACCACACCGCTACTGGCATCCCCGATCAGCAGGTCGCAACGCTGAGGCTCAAGCGCGGGCCGAACGATATCTTGGTCAAAGTCGGCGTGCAAGCAGCGATGCCCTCGGTGCGCGGCTTCTTCTACTACTGGAGCCTGTTCAGTCGCATCACCAATGCCGCGGGGGAACCGCTGCGCGATCTCGAGTTGCCGCTGGCCGAGTGAATCCGGACTCCGGACCGCCCCCAGCGCCTCGGAGGCCGTCCGGCTAATTGCAGGTGCGCAGCCACCGCGAATCAGGGCTCCAGCGCGCACACGTACTTGTGCATGTCCGGGGGGCAGACATCGCCGGTGAAGGCCTCGCCGTCTCGCCGAGGTGCGTCACGTAGAGTTCGATCTCGCCCGTCTCTTCTCCCTTCTTCGCCGGCGGAGCCGTCAGGAGCCAACCCTGGCGACCGCCGGAGTCCGGGACCGCGCGGGGCGCGTCCGGCCTACCGACTGCGGCGAGGCGGTTGTCGCGGCGGCGGCGGCTGTGCTAGAATGGCGGCCATGGAAGCTAAGCTGCGCCGAGCCGTGACCGCGGACGCGGCCCCCATCCAGCGCCTGATCAAGCTGCACGCCGACCAGGGGCTTATGCTGCCGCGCTCGCTCAGTGAAATCTACGACAACCTGCGCGACTTCTTCGTCATCGAGGACGACGCGGGCCTGGTCGGCTGCGCGGCCTGCCACGTCACCTGGGAGGACCTGGCCGAGATCAAGTGCATGGCCGTGCGCCAGGATCGGCGCGGCGAGGGCTGGGGGCAGCGGCTGCTGGAGGAGTGTCTGGCCGACGCGGTGCGAATCGGCGTCGGGCGCGCGTTTGTGCTGACCTACATCCCGGAGTTCTTCGAGGCCCGGGGGTTCCGCCGCATCGAAAAGAGCGAGCTGCCGCAGAAGATCTGGTCCGAGTGCATTCGCTGCGTGCACTTTCCCGACTGCGGCGAGATCGCGCTGGTGCACGAGCTGCTTCTTGGCGCAGCGTAGCGAAGAATCCTGGGCGGTGCCACACTCCCGCCGATGGATGCCGGCGCACGCCGACAGAAGCGCGGCTTCAATCTGCATCCCCACCACCGGTGGGCAAGCATGCGGGTTCATCTGTGGTTCCCCATCAGGCCCTATGACATCGTTACAGGAATGGCTGCCGGTGTTAAGTGGCCGTAGGACTCACGGTTACCCGGTCTGGCTGAGCACGATTCAATGGGGTCACGCCCGGTGGTGCAAGGCGGGGGAGTTCCCGCCGCCGATGGGGCACCGCAGAGATGCGGTAGCGACTAAGTGCGAGATGGCGCATAGACGGGCGGAATTATAGCACACCGGGCGCCGCGGGGCATAGGCTGCGGGCGTGCGCAACCATCAGGCAACCCGGCGCGCCCCGGCTGCGAGTTGCGCCGCCCGCGTGCGCAGCGCGGACGCCGCTAGCCCTTGGGCCGCATGCGTGCTGCCTGCTCGTCAAACGCGGTCCCGTTGGTGTAGATGCTGACACCGCGGCAGCTAATGGAGTCGGCCAGGGCGGCATCCTTGACCACGACCGCATCGCCCTCGAAGAGGCGGTGGAAGGCTGTCTTCTCGTAGGCATCCATGCCGTGGAGGACGAAGCTGGCCGACTCCGACTCCTCGTTGACCACCAGCAGGTAGAGCTCGCCCTGGTAGCTCTTGGCCATGACCTGAATCCCGCGCTCGAACGAGGGCCCACTCTCGATGATCTCGACCCCGGGCCGCCAGGTGAGGGCGGGGGTTTCCCACAGGGGCCGCAGGGCAGCCAGCTCGCCGACGACGCGCTTGAGATCGGCCCAGAACTCGGAGTCCTTTTCCACGAGGTAGGTGCCGAAGTAGAGGATGCCGGTGGCGCCGTGAACCAGCGCGTCATAGGCCATAAAGCGCGTCTCCTTATAGCGGGGGCGGCGGCCGCGCTCCCTGCCCCCGGGATCGGCTTTCTTCTGCTCCGGCGAGCCCTCGTCATACCAGCCGAAGCCCTGAAGCACCATCCACACCGGCTTGCCCCCGCTCGCCAGCGCCATACGCTCGGTGTAGGCCCCCACGGATGCCAGCGACCTGTCGCGCAGGTCGCTGTGGTTGACGCCCTCGGGGACGGGGTAGATGTCGCAGCCGGAGATGTCGCACGCGCGGTTGAACTCGGCGAGGGCGGCGATGGAATTGCGCGGGGCGTGATTGAACCACAGCGGATGGTCGGGGTCAAGGCGCTTGAGCAGGTGATACCCCTCCAGGAAGCCCTGTGCGGCCGCGCGCGCGCGCGCCGGCGCCTCGGCCAGGGTGTGCTCCACCGCCGGCGGCTGTTCCCCGAGCAGATCGTATAGCTCGCGGCGAAAGATGGCCTGGCGCTCGTAGTCGGCCTCATCGAATGCGGACTCGAACCTGGCCAAGGCCGCGGTGAGGGCGGTGACGTCGTGCCCCTCGTCGGCGCGTTGCTGGATGGTCTCGCGCAGTTGGCGCAACTCTTGCCGGTCCCTCATCAAGGGGCCGTAGCAGATGTTCCAGAGCGCCTCATCCGGGCCCTCCCACACCAGCAGCGCGGGGTGGCTGCGAAGCTGCTCCACCCGCCCGCTGAGAGCGTGACTCCGCCGATCCGTGTCCCCGGAGAGGTCGAGGTCACCTCCGAGGTTGACCCAGCCGAAGAGGCCGTGGGCGGCGAGTTGCCCCAACGATTCGACCGACGAGGCAGCGACGAGGTTGAAGCCCGCGTCGGCCAATTCCGCCAAGCCGGCGTCGGTGCCCGGGTTCTCGTAGCAGCCCAGGACCAACATCCGCTGTCCGTCCACCTTGGACATCCCGTCAGAGTCCAGCCCCACGCGCCGGGCGCAAGCCGGCCCGGAGGCCGACGCCAACAGGCACAACGCCAGACCGCAAACCGCCAGGTGTAGCTGCATGGGGACCTCCGCACCAAGCCATGCTGCCGCCGGGGCGCGCCTGCTTGCGCGCCGACTGAGGTTTTCTCCGCCGCCGGGTAGTATTCCCACTTTGGCTCCTCCTTCGCTGAAGAATGCCAACCGACTGAGGTCTTGTCCGGCGCCGGGCAATGTTCCTGCCGAGACTACAATTCGCCCCGCGCCAGCTCGCGCAGGCGACCGAGGGCCCTGTGCTGCAGGCGCCAGACGTGCATCTGCGAGATGCCCTGGCGGCGGGCCGCAGCGGTCTGCGACAGGTTGCGGAAGAAGCGCAGCTCGATGATCTTGCGCTCGCGCTCGGGCAGCCGCTTGGGGCGAGGGGCTGACGGCTACCCGCTTTGCTCGTCGCGAAGGCGAGATTCTTCGCTGACGCTCTGAATGACACGTCCCGGCTCCTGTCATGCAGAACGAAGCGTGCTCGCGCGACAGCGTCGGCACGCGCAGTGAAGCATCTCGGTATCGCCTCACCGGAAACCGGGTAACGGTCAGCGGGGGGGGTCAGCGGGGGCGGGCTTGACAGCTTCTTACCGCGCCCGGTAACATGCCCATGGCGCTGCGGGTTGGAAGTCGCTTTACTCCCTCGGCAGGTAAGACAGAGTTGGGTGCGATTGCGAGCGTCTGGCAGTATCGCCACGCGCTGCTGAACTTGGTCCGGCGCGAACTCACCGTGCGCTACAAGCGGTCGGTGCTGGGGTTCTTGTGGTCGCTGCTCAACCCGGTGCTGCTGATCCTGACCTTCCTGGTCGCGTTCAAGTACATCCTGCGCGTCAACGAGCCGAACTATTCGGTCAAGCTGTTCTCGACCTTCCTCGCGTGGCGCTTCTTCAACACAGCGGTGCTGGACGGCGCGAGCACGGTCAGCGGCCGCATCTCCCTGGTCAAGCTGGTCAGCTTCCCCCGTTTCATCCTGCCCGCCTCTTCGCTGGTGGCCAACTTCGTTGACTTCGTGCTCTCGCTGACGATTCTGGTGGTGTTCTTCGCGGCGGTGCGGCTGACCGTCAACTGGCCATACCTGGCGCTGGCGATAGCCGCGCTGGGAATCCAAGTCGTCTTCACCTGGGGGCTGAGCCTGATCCTGGCGGCGTTCAGCGTGTTCTACGCCGATGTCAAGTACATGGTGGCGAGCCTGTTCCAGATGTGGTTCTTCCTGAGCCCGGTGATATACTCCGTATCCAAGGTCATGCACGAGCAGGTCCCGCCAATCTACAAGACTATCTACCTCCTGAACCCGATGACCCCCATCCTGGTGGCCTACAAGAGCGTCATCCCGCAGGAGGAGCCCTGGCGCGTGATGGCGGGCTACCCGTACTACACGTTCCTCGCCATTTCCGCCGGCGTTGCGCTGGCCGCGGCGATCGTGGGGCAGTGGATCTTCAAACGCATGGAGGGGTCATTCGCCAAGGAAGGGTAGCCGCGCGCAAGCCATCATGTCCTCATCCACTAACAGGCCGGCGATCGAAGTGCAGGCGGTATCGCTCAACTTCCACGTCGCGCATAGCCGCCCCACCACCATCAAAGAGGCGGTCATCCGGCGTTTGCGCGGAGGCATTCCGAGCGAGCTTTTCTGGGCGCTGCGGGAGGTGTCGTTCGAGGTCGAGCGCGGGGAACGCCTGGCCATCATCGGCCCCAACGGCTCAGGCAAGACGAGCCTGCTGAGCCTCATCGCCGGCGTCTATGAACCTGACGAAGGGCGCATCATCACCCGCGGGCGGACGGTGGGCCTGCTGGGGCTGGGGGTGGGCTTCGATGCCGACATGAGCGGGCGCGCCAACATCTTCCTCAACGCCTCGCTCTTCGGCTTGTCGCGGCAGCAGGTCACGGCGCGCCTGGAGGACATCATCGCCTTCGCCGACATCGGCGATTTCATTGACGCGCAGGTGCGCACTTACTCCAGCGGCATGGTGGCGCGGCTGGGCTTTGCGGTGGCGGCGCATATTGACGCCGAGATCCTGCTGCTGGACGAGGTGCTAGCGGTGGGCGACGTCCAGTTTCAGCAGAAATGCGCGGCCCGCCTACAGCGGTTGCGCGACCAAGGGAACACCCTGGTGCTGGTGTCGCACGACGCCAATACCGTGCGCGAGATGTGCCACCGCGCGATCTGGCTGGAGCACGGGCGGGTGATGGAATCCGGGCCCGTCGCCGAAGTCGTCAAAGCCTACGAGGACAAGTACGCGCCGGCACCCTGACCCGGCGCGCACCTGCAGGGGGACCCTCATAACCATTTCCGCCGGCGGAAGTAGGCGAGCATAATGCCGGCGACGCCGGCCATGATCACCAGCGCCACCGGATACCCCCAGGGCCACTGCAGCTCGGGCATCTGTCGGAAGTTCATGCCATAGACGCCCGCGATGAAGGTCACTGGGATGAAGATGGTGGCAATGATGGTGAGCACCTTCATGACCTCGTTCATGCGGTTGCTCAGGCTCGAGAGGTAGATGTCGAGCATCCCCGACATCGTGTCGCGAAACGACTCGATGGTGTCAATCACCTGGATCGTATGGTCGTGCACGTCGCGCAGATAGACCTGGGTGGCTTCCGTGATCAGCGCGGACTCCCCGCGCGTGAGGTTGCCGACGGCCTCGCGCAGCGGCCACACCGACTTGCGTAGGAAGATCATCTCGCCCTTGAGGCGATGAATGGCGTGCAGGCTGCTCGGCGTCGGCTCGGCCAGCAGTTGCTCCTCGGTGTCCGCGATCTCGCCGCCGAGCCTTTCCAGCACCGCGAAGTAGTGGTCCACCACCGCATCCACCAGCGCGTAGGCCAGGTAGTCAGCGCCCGCCGTCCGGATGCGCCCCTTGGCGCCGCGAATCCGTTCCCGCACCGGATCGAAGACATCCCCGTCACGTTCCTGGAACGAGATCACGAAGTTGGAGCCAACCACCAGACTTACCTGCTCGATCACCAGCTCGCCCTGGTCATCGTGGTACACCATCTTCAAGACGATCAGGAGATAATCGCCGTAATCATCCACCTTGGGACGCTGGTCGGTGTTGAGGATGTCCTCCAGGGCGAGCGGGTGGACGCCGTAGCAGGCCCCCAGCTTCTCCATCACCTCGACGTGGTGAATCCCGGCCACGTTGATCCACGTCACCATGGATTCTCCCTGCGACGGCAGGCACTCATCCACCGTCGAGGCTTCCTTCTCGGTCACCTGCCCCTGGTCGTAGCGGAGGATGGTGATCTTCACCGTCTCGGTCTTTCTCTCGCCGACGTGAACGAGCGTGCCCGGCGGCAGGCCGGCCTTGCGAGAGCTTCTGCCGAACAGCCTGCGCATGTCTCTCACCCCCGAATGTGAATCACACGGCGGCGACCCGCCCCCCTGCCAGCCGGCAACTTCGCAGGCCGGGGGGCGTTCCTACCCCGCAGCGTATTCCCGCCGCCGCCGGGGCCGCCGGCTGCGTACGGCGTGGGCTCTGAGGAGCCTGGCGACGAGCCGCTGCGGATCGGCGTCCGTGATGAGCGTCGCGCCGGTTTGCTTGGCGACCATGCGGGTGATGTCGTCCGCATAGTCGGCGACGCCGCCGGTGCCCTCGAGCACGCCAATCAGCTTGCCCTCGTCATAGGCGATGGCGAATTCGCCCAGGGTGCCTGAACGTCCGCCGACGACGATGACGATGTCGCACGAGCGGATACCCGTGACCTCGCGTCCCATGAGCCCGTCGCCGGTGTAGATGAGAACGTCGAATCCCTCGTGGGGTGAACGGTAGCGGCTAATGTGCTCCGCCAGGTTCAGGGCGGGGGAGATGCCGACCGTCATGCCCCCCGTCTCGCGGCAGCCCTCGACCGCTGCGTAGGGCAAGCCGGGGCAGGCCCCGGTCACCAGCACGCACCCGTGCCGGGCGATCGCGCACCCGAGGTTGTGGGCTTTCTGACTCGTTGCGCGCAGGATGCGCCCTCCTGCCGAACCGATGACGCCGACCTGGACGTTCAAAGCGTCTTCCCTCCCTGGCAGCCGCGGCCCGCCCCGTGACTGGATTCCCCACGGCCCCCGGGGACGCCTGCCTTCGCGCCCGATCTCGCCGGGATTATGCGTATGTGGCTCCCCAGCCGCACTTCAACGAGCGGTACGCTGCCGTGAATGGAGGCCGGGCACTCCGGCGGGCGGCGACTGCGATGAGAGCGCAGGCGAGGAAGAGAAGCGAGCGCACCGGTTTGTGAGTCATGTCAAGCTACCCTCGATTAGGTTGTTCCACCGGCTGCGGCGCGCCAGCGGCGGCGCCGCGGAGCCTTCTTCCCACTACCCGGAAGGGGTTCTCACTGGAGGGAGGGAACCAATAGCACTTAGCGCGTGCGGCGCCGCTTGGGCGTCGCACGGCGCCGATTTTGGAATGCTAGGTCCCCGAAGCAGGAGCGGATGTGGTGACGAAAGCGCTACGAGCGGTGCAAGTGGGCGTGGGCGGCATCGGCCGCGGACATCTGACGAGCCTGACGGCAAATGAACGCTTTGACCTGGTGGCGGTATGTGACGCATATCCCCGGCGGCCGGATGTGCGCGCGAGCCTGGCGCACACCAAGGCGCTGGGCATCCCCTTTTTCAAGGACTACCGCCAGGCCTTCCGCGCGGTCGAGGCCGATGTGGCGTTCATCTGCACGCCCCACCACTGGCACGCCCCGATGACCATCGCTGCCCTCGAGCGCGGACTGCACGTGTTCGTGGAGAAGCCGGCGGCGAGTTCGGTCAGCGACGCCGGCCGCATGCTCCAAGCGCAGCGCAACGCGCGAAAGGTGGTGGCCGTCGGCTTCAACCCCCTCGCCACCTCCGCCTGCATCGCGCTCAAACGCAGCATTGCCCGCGGCGAGCTGGGGCGCATCCGCGAGGTGGTGGCGGTCATCACCTGGTATCGCGCCGACGCCTATTATCGCCGCGCCAAGTGGGCCGGCCGCGCCCGGGTGGATGGCAGATGGTGCCGCGACGGAGTGATGTACAACCAGGGCAGCCATACCATAGCCGCGGCCCTGATGCTGGCGAACACGTCGCCAGCCCCGACTCTGTCCGTCGCTCGGCGCGCCAGCGCCGCGCTCTATCGCGCCCACCCGGTGCGCACCCTGGAGATGGAGGACCTGGTGTGCGCGGTAGCGGAACTGGAGGGCCGATCGCCGACCAGGCTCCACTTCTACGCGACGACCTGCAGCCAGGACCGGCAGGACCGCACGTGGATCCGGGTCTTCGGGGAGAAAGGCGCCGCCACTCTCGGCCTGCACCACCTTGACCTCTACGACGCCTCCACGCGCGCGATCAGTCCCGCCAGCGTGCTCAGCAAGCATGACAATTTCTACGAGGCCATCGTGCGCGGCGCAATACCCTATGCTCCACTCGAGCAAGCCGTCAAGGTGACCTACACGATAGACGCAATCTACCGCGCGGCGCGCGGCCGGATTCAGAAGGTGCGGTGGGCCGACCTGGGAGACACCTCGGAGATCATCGCGCGCGCGGCGGCGCAGCGGTGCCGGTTCTCGGAGATGGACACGGCGCCGCCGTGGGCGGCGCCGTCGAGATGATGCGCCCCTCCTCGGCCAGCCGCGGACGATTGCCCCACCGGTGCCGGGACTCCGCGGCGAGCTGACCCCGTTCGCTCACGGTCGCGTCGAGCGCGGGCGCGACGGTCGCGCGTCCGAACCCGCCCCTACGGGCAAATGACA